>NZ_JASLIP010000010.1 GCF_030152825.1 Corynebacterium sp. | reverse complement strand
CCTCAAGGTTTATACCTTAAGAGTTAAAGGGTAACTCTCCGGCTCAAGAGTACCCCTTTAACTTTTATCCCAGCACCCTGTTTTAGACCTGGTCGATCGGCTTGATCATGATCGTTTCCACGTCCATGTGCGCCGGTCGGCCCGCGATCCAACGCACCGTCTCGCCGATGTCCTCCGCCACCAGGTTCTGCACGCCCTCGTAGACCTCGTCCGCGCGGGCCTGATCCCCCTTGAAGCGGTTCAGTGAGAAATCGGTGGCAACGCGACCCGGATCCAGCTGGCAAACACGGATACCGTCCTCGGCGAACTCCATGCGCATCACATCCGTCAGGGCGGTCTCCCCGAACTTCGCCGCGTTATAGCCCGCCCCGTTCCGGTACGCTCCCCGCCCGGCCATGGAGACCACGTTGATCACCTGTGGTGCCTGCCCGGCCTTGAGCTGCTCGTACAGCGCGCGGGTGACCTGCAGGGTGCCCATCACATTGGCTTCGAACATCCAGCGCCAGTCCGCCGGGTCGGTCTCCACGATGGGTTCCAGGCCGCGCGCCCCGCCCGCGTTGTTGACCAGCAGATCGACGCTGCCGAATTCCGCGGCGAGCTGTTCGGCCACCGCGTCGATGGAGTCCTGGTCGGTGACGTCGAGGACGATGACGGTGGCCTGGCCGCCGGCGTCCTGAATTCGGGCCTGTACCTCCCGGAGGCGGTCCTCGCGGCGGGCGGTGAGAACGACGTGCCAGCCGTCGGCGGCGAGTGCTTCTGCGGCGGCTGCCCCGATGCCTGCGGAGGCCCCGGTGACGACAGCGGTGCGGGTGTTTTCTGTGGTGTTAGTCATGCCCCTCAGGCTAGTCGGCACCGCAGACGCGCGCGCCGATTCGCCGACGGGGTCCTAGTCCCGGTCGCTACGCACGGGTTCCGGCCGTGCCGCGACCACCGTGGCCGGGCCCTGCACCGCGCCAATAGCCACGGCCACAATCAGCATGACCACGGCAGCGCCAACGTAGAGCGCCAGCGGCGCCCACCCCGAATCGACCAGGTAGCCGACCACGAGCGGACCCATGATCGCACCGATGCGCCCCACGCCCAGCGCCATACCCACACCGGTACTGCGCAGGTGGAAGGGGTAGGACTGCGGGGTGATCGTGTACATGCCGGTCACGCAGCCGTTGAGCAGCATGCCCACGGCCACGCCCAGCGCCAGCATGAGCACCGGGAAGTCCGTGCTGAGGATGAAGGCAACCAGGACCCAGCCCGCCGTGAGGGAGAAGATCACCAGCGTTGTGCGGGTGCTCAGTCGGGTGGTCAGCACGCCGAAGAGCACGGAGCCCACCGTGCCGCCCAGCGCGAGCATGATCCCTCCCAGCGCGCTGAGCTGCTCGCTCAGGCCCACCTCGGTGAGCAGCTTCGGGGTCCACTGGTTCGCGAAGTTGAAGCCGAAGTTGACCAGTGCGAAGCCCAGCCACAGCAGCAGGGTGTTGCGCAGCAGCTCCGGGCCCAGCAGGTCGCGGGCGCGGCCGCGCTCTGCAGCCGAGGGAACCGCGACGGTCACCCGCTGCTGTTCATCCGCGTCAGCCGGCACCTTGCCCATGCGCCGGGCCAGACGCTGGAGGGCGGCGTCGTCCCCGCGAGCGGCGAGGGTCTCCGGAGTCTCCGGAATGAAGAAGAGCACGGCGAGCAGGGCGACCGTCGTCAGGACTGCGCCAGCGAAAAACACGATGCGCCAGCCATGATCCGGGATGAAGGTGGAGGCAATCGTGCCGCACAGGGAGGCACCCAGGCCATAGCCCGCGGCGTAGATCGCCATCGCCAGGCCGCGGAAGCGCAGGTTGGAGAACTCGGAGGTCAGCACGGTCACGCAGGCGAGCACGCCACCCACGCCGATGCCGGTGATCACGCGGTACACGAAGAGCTCCGGCACGCTGCTGCTGAACCCGGTAGCGATCAGCCCTGCCAGGGTGATCAGCAGGGAAATCACGATCAGGCGCTTTCGGCCGAAGCGGTCGGCCAGCGGGGCCAGCGCGACCGCGCCCACCCCCACGCCGATCAGTGCGGAGGCCAGCAGCCAGCCGAGGGTGGAGCCGCTGAGATCGAATTCCTCCGTGACTGCGTTCGCGGAAAAAGCCATCGCGACCAGGTCATAGCCGTCCAGGGCGTTGACGAAGGCGGCGACCGCGATGATGAGCCACTGATAACCGGACATCCGGGTGTTATCGATGAGCTGGCGCAGATCCATCAATAATCCTTAAATTCTGCGTAGCCCCGCCGGTCAGGGGCGTGAAACTACGTATCCAAAGAGCTGGCAATAAACCTAGCCATTGGGGCGGACAGAAAGAATTTCAGCTCTTAGAATTCGCACAATCTGTTCGATCTCTGCCTCCTTCAGGGGTGAAGGCAGGGTGAAACGCAGGGCGGACTGCGTCAACTCCTGGCTATAACCCATCGCCAGCAACACCGGGGAGGGCTCGGATTGGCCCGCGCGACAGGCTGACCCGGAGCTCACCGCGAAGCCCGCGGTGTCCAGCGCCACCAGCAGGGACTCGCCGCTGACGCCCTCGACAACGAAGGAGGCGTGGTTCGGCAGCCGCTCGGTAGGGTGCCCAGTCAGCGCCGCGCCCGGCACGTCCGCGAGCACAGCCTCGATCAGTGCGTCGCGGGAGGCCATGAGTTCCACGGCGCGGGTGCCGATCACCGCACGGGTGGCGGCGACGGCGGCGGCGAAGCCCGCGGCCCCGGCGATATTGCTGGTGCCCGCGCGCCGGCCGTTTTCCTGCTCCCCGCCGTGGATGACGGGCTCCAGGGCGATATCCCTGGGTAGGAGCAGCGCGCCCATGCCCTGCGGTCCGCCGAATTTATGGGAGGCCACCGCCGCGCTGGTTATCCCGACGCCGGGCCAGCCCCCGTCCGCGAAGCTGACCGGCAGACCGGCGGCGGCCTGGACAGCATCGATATGCAGGGAAATTCCCAGTTCGCGGGCGGTGGCGCTGAGGTTTTCAATGCTGCTCACGCTGCCGACCTCCGCGTTGGCCAGGCCCACGGCGACTAGCGTGGTGTCCGCGGTGAGGAACTCCCGGGCAGCGCTATCGAGGACGCGGCCGGCACCATCGACGGGCAGGTAGTCCACGGTGAAGCCGTGGATGCGCCGCAGGAAGTCCACGCTGGCGAGCACGGAGGAGTGCTCCGCCTTCGTGGTCACGACCCGCCGCCCGCGTGGATTGGCGAGCGCGCGTCCGATGATGCCGAGGTTGTTCGCCTCCGTCCCGCCGGCGGTGAAGATCACGCCGTCTTTAGGGACGCCGAAGGCCCGCGCCACCGTCCTGCGTGCGTGGTCGAGCTCCCGGTCCGCGCGGTGCCCGGCGCTGTGCACGCTGGCGGCATTACCCGGACCTGCGTCCCACACCCGGTTCATCGCCTCCCGGGCGGCAGGGTGGAGCGGTGCGGTGGCGGCGGCGTCGAGGTAGCGGGACATTAGGCCTGGTCCTGCGTGCTCTGGGCTGCTGGCTCCAGAGCGTCGAGACCCAAGTCGAGGGAGCCCGCGGAGTGGGTGAGCTTGCCAACGGAGATGACGTCCACGCCGGTGGCGGCGAGCTCCGCGACCGTCTCCAGGCTGACGTTGCCGCTGGCCTCGGTGGCGGCACGGCCGTCGATCAGGGCAACGGCCTCTGCGAGCTCGGCGGGGCCGAAGTTATCCAGCATGATGCTGTCCACCCCGGCGGCCAAGACTGGCTCGATCTGGTCCATGCGGTCGACCTCCACCTCGATGTGGGTGGTGTGGCCGACCCGGCTGCGGACGACGCGCAGGGCCTCGGTGATCGACCCCTCCCCGAGGCTCGCGGTGACTGCCGCGAGGTGATTGTCCTTGACCATCACGGCGTCCGAGAGCCCGTAGCGGTGGTTATGTCCGCCGCCGACGCGCACGGAGTGCTTCTCGAATGCCCGCAGGCCAGGGGTGGTTTTCCGGGTATCGACGATGCGGGCTTTCGTCCCAGCCACGGCGTCGACGTAGCGGGCGGTCAGGGTTGCGATTGCGCACATGCGCTGCGCGAAGTTCAGGGCGATGCGCTCGGCGGTGAGGACACCTCGGGCCGGCCCCTCGATGACCGCGAGCTGCTGGCCCGCGGTGAAGCGGGTGCCCTCGGCAGCCAGTTCGGTGACGGTGATCGCCGGGTCGGTGAGCTGGAAGGCGGCGCGGACGACCTGCCCGCCGGCGAAGACCCCGTCCTCGCGGGCGGTCAGCGCGGTGCGGAGGCGGGCGTCGGCGGGGATGGTCGCCTCGGAGGTGAGGTCTCCCCAGGGGGCATCCTCGGCGAGGGCGGCGCGGACGGCGGTGGTGATGGTGTCTTGGGTGAGCATGGGGCCTTTCGGGTTCTTCTGCGGGGTTGTTGTCACGGGGCTTGTTCTTGTTGCGCGGTGTTAGCTGATCGCTACGCTGTGTGAGCTGGTCACGGCTCTTATCTGGGCATCACGTTTCGGCGGGGAGAAGCCGCAGGAAGCGGGAGCTGGCCTGGCCCGGGTCTGTGTGGGGATAGTCTCGGCGGCGGTGCGCTCCCCGGGATTCGGTTCGGGCCTCCGCCGCGGTGGCCACGAGCTGCCCGACGGTGGCGATGGCGCCGGGGATCTCCGCGAGTCTCTCCCGGGCCTGCCGGATGCCCTTACCGGTTCTTTCGACGTCCAGCCCCTTGCCCACGGCGTCCCGCGCAGCGGAGTCACCCTGTGCGGCGACGGCGTCCTGCCCGGCGGCGTCTTGCCCGGCGCCTTCCGGCGGCGAGAGCTCGACGTCCAGCACGCGGCCCTCGGCGGTCGCGGTCGCCAGCCCGGTGGGTTGCTGCCCCCGGTCGCCGGGGACCTGTGCGGCGGCGTCCTTGCCCGCTGCGGCGGCGAAGACCAGCGCCTCGAGCAGGGAGTTGGATGCCAGACGGTTCGCCCCGTGCACGCCGGTTCGGGCGGCCTCGCCAGCGGCGTAGAGGCCGGGCACGCTGGTGCGGCCATGCAGGTCAGTGGCGATTCCGCCCATGCAGTAGTGCGCTGCCGGAGCGACCGGCACGAGCTCGTGGCGCCAGTCGATGCCTTGGGAGGCGAGCATCGCGGTGATGCCCGGGAACTCCTCGGTCAGCTGCGGGATGTGGCGGGCATCCAGCCACACGTTCTCGGTATGTTCGTGCAGCGCACGGCACACCCCGGTGGCGACGACGTCGCGGGGCGCGAGCTCCGCACGGGGGTCGACGTCGGCGAGGAAGCGCTGGCCCGCATCGTCGAGCAGCACTCCCCCGGCCCCGCGCACCGCCTCGGAGATGAGGAAGTTCGTACCCGCCAGGACGGTGGGGTGGAACTGCACAAACTCCATATCCGCCAGCACCGCCCCGGCGCGGGCCGCCGCGAGGATCCCAGCACCCGTGCACACCCCACCGCTGGTGGAGCGGGGGAAGATACCGCTGTACCCGCCGGTGGCGACGATGGTCGCATCCGCGCGGAGGTCTACCGTTTCCCCCGCGCGGCGCACCCGGGCGCCCGTGACCACGCCGTCGGTTGTGAGCAGTTCGTGCAGCTCGCAGCCAGAGTGCTGGGTGATCCCACCACCCTGCGAGCCACGGCCGCGTTCGCCCGTCTTCGCCTCAATTTGCTTTGCGACCTTTTCCGCGAGAAAGGCGTGCAGCGCCGCGCCGGTGCGATCACCCCACGCATGGACGATCCGCTCCGCGCTATGCGCCGCCTCCAGCGCCAGCGCGGGTGTGCCATCCGGCAGCAGGTCGGCAGGGAAACCGGCCACGAGCAGGCGGCGCACCGCCACCGCGCCCTCGGCGGCCAAAAACTCGACCGCCCGGGCCTCCTCGGTGCCCGGCGCGACCAGCCCCGCCCCCGCGGCCAGGGTGTCCGCCACGTGCGTGGCCACGCTATCGGCCGGGTCGATCGCGGCAGCGATCCCGCCCTGCGCGAGCTGCGTGGCACCCCGGCTGGCGGCGATGCTGTCACCCGGATAGATCAGGGCTACCTCGGCGCCGGCGGCGGCCGCGGTGAGGGCGGCGACCATGCCGGCCACCCCGGAGCCTAGAACGTTGACCTGCGGCATCAGTGAGGCTTCGCAGCCAGCATGCGCTCGAGGGCGACCTCGGCGTGCTCGGCGACGGACTCGTCCACGGTGATCTGGTTGACCACCTTGCCGTCCACCAGGGATTCCAGCGCATAGGCCAGGTAGGCCGGGTGGATGCGGTACATCGTGGAGCACGGGCAGACCACCGGGTCCAGGCAGAAGATGGTGCGGTCCGGGTACTGCTGGGCCAGTCGGTTGACCATGTTGATCTCGGTGCCGATGGCGATCACATCGCCCGGCTTGGAG
>NZ_JASLIP010000046.1 GCF_030152825.1 Corynebacterium sp. | reverse complement strand
CGCATCGGGGACCATCTCCTCGATGATCGCGGCGGCCGGGATATCCGGGTGCTGATCAGCGGCAGCGCGGGTGCCGTAGCCGACCACGGCGGGTTCCGCGCCCGCCGCGCGGACCCGGGCTGCCAGCGCGGCAGCGCCCGGGTCGTCGAGGCAGCACACCAGGTAGCCACCCGGGGTGACCTTCGTGGCGAACTCGTCGAAGATCGCCACATAGGCCTCTTCGGTGCCGTAGTAGTCGAGGTGATCCGGCTCGATATTCGTGATCACTGCGACCTCCGGGCTATAGGAGAGGAAGGAGCCATCGGACTCATCGGCCTCGGCGATGAAGATCTCCCCGGTGCCGTGGTGGGCGTTCGTGCCCGCGCGATTCAACTGCCCGCCGATGGCGAAAGATGGATCGAGGCCGGCGGCTTGCACGCCCACCACTGCCATCGAGGTCGTGGAGGTCTTCCCGTGGGTGCCCGCCAGCAGGAACGCGCGACGATCAACCATGAGGGCGGCGAGCACGTCGGAGCGGCGGACGATGGGGGTCCCGGCCTCGCGGGCGGCAGTGAGCTCGGGGTTATCCTGCGGAATCGCGGCGAAGGAGGTCACGACAACCGTCGGCAGCTCCGCGCTACCGGTGACGTTGGCGGCGTCGTGTCCGATGGCGACCTCCGCTCCGGCCGCACGCAGCGCCAGAACGCTGCGGGAGTCCTTCATGTCGGAGCCGGTCACGCTGTAGCCCCGGGAGAGCAGGATTCGGGCGATGCCGGACATCCCGGCCCCGCCGATGCCCACCATGTGGGTGC
Organism: Corynebacterium sp.; assembly: GCF_030152825.1. Lineage (GTDB taxonomy): Bacteria > Actinomycetota > Actinomycetes > Mycobacteriales > Mycobacteriaceae > Corynebacterium. Next base: position 3,054 of record NZ_JASLIP010000046.1, on the reverse strand, counting down.
GGCTCAGATCAATCTGTTCAGGCTGCGTGGTCATGGGATCCTCAATCTTCGTGGGAAGGGCTGTTGCCTTGAAAGGGGTGTCGTAGTGGTCGCGCCGGGCGAGGCCACCTGCTGGTGCTGCGGCCCGGCGTCCGGTCGACCTGGGTACGGGCGCCTAGCCAGCGGCGGTAAGCAGGGCGCGGGCGATCTCGTCCGCGGCATCGCGGTGACCGGCGGACTCGGCGGCCGCGCTGGCCTGGGCGAGGCGCTGCTCGTCGCCGAGCAGCGCGGTGACCTCCGAGGCGACGCGCGCGCCGTCGAGCTCGGCGTCGGGGGCAATCACCCCGCCACCGGCGTCGACGACGGGGCGGGCGTTGAGCTCCTGCTCTCCGTTGCCGTGCGGCAGCGGGACGTAGATGCCAGGCAGGCCGACGGCGGAGACCTCGGCGACGGTCATCGCGCCCGCGCGGCACAGGACGGCGTCGGCTGCGGCGAGCGCGAGATCCATGCGGTCGATGTACGGCACCGCCCGGTAGCGGGGCGCGGCGTCGAATTCAGGCGCGGTGATCTCGTTCTTCTTGCCGAAGGCGTGGAGGACGCCCACGCCCGCCTCGTGGAGGGCATCGGCGGCGTCGACGACCCCGCGGTTGATGCTGGCCGCGCCCTGGGAACCACCGGTGACCAGCAGGACTGGCCCCTCGGGGTCAAGGCCAAAGAACTCGCGAGCCTCGGCGCGCAGCGCTGCGCGGTCGAGGTTCAACACGGACTCCTTGACCGGGATGCCCACGATCTTCTCGCCTTTGAGCCCCGAGCCCGGCACCGCGGCCAGCGCGGTCCCGCCCAGGCGCACGCCCAGCTTGTTGGACATGCCGGCGCGGGCATTGGCCTCGTGCACAAAGAACGGGATTCCCAGCGAACGGGCGGCGAGATAAGCCGGAGCGGAGACGTAGCCACCGAAGCCGATGAGGACGTCCGCCTGGACGTCACGGAGGTGGGCCTTGGTCTCATCGATGGCCTGCTTCAGACGCAGCGGCAAGGTGAACAGGTCCTTATTCACCTTCCGGGGGACCGGAACGGGCGGGATCATGCGCAGGTCGAAGCCGCGGTCAGGCACGATGGAGGCTTCCAGTCCCTTGGGGCTTCCCAGCGCTGTGATCCGGGCGTTCGGGGCCAGGCGCTTCACAGCCTCGGCGACCGCGAGTGCTGGCTCGATGTGGCCAGCGGTGCCGCCTCCTGCGACGACCACCGACGGTGCGGAATCGGTGCGCCGGCCTGCCGGATGATCCTCCCGGTGTGTGCTGTCGGACATGGGTTTCTACTTCCTCCTCGGCGAGTAGCGGTTCGCGCTACTGCGGCTTCGACGTTGCGGCAGTGGTTCCTGCCGGTGCCAGCTATTAGTGCCATCGTAATCCGGCACGCGATCGCGGTGTGGCAGCCGCTGCTGCGCTCGGCGGTTCCGGTCGCGTTCGCGGCGGACGTCCTGCCCCGCGGTGCCTGCGGTGGACTCCCGGCGGGTGACCGGGCGGCCGTAGCGCTGAGTGGTGTTGCGACGCTCAATGCGACGCTCCTCCCCGGCCCGATACGGCAGCGGCTCCGGCAGCAGGAGCATCCGGTCGAAGAGGCTGCGCCCCTCGTGCTGCATCGAGGAGATCGCCTTGGGCTCATGGCGCGCACAATTGGCGAGGAGGCCGAGCGAGCCCAGCGTGATGACCATGGAGGTACCACCCGCGGAGATCAGCGGCAGCTGGATACCCGTCATCGGCATCAGGCCCACGACGTAGGAAATGTTGTACAGCGCCTGCACGACGATGCCCAAGGTCAGGGTTGCGGCGAGCATGGACAAGAACGGGTCTGCCTGCGCCAAGGCGGTACGGATGCCGAACCAGCCGAGGAAGGCGAAGAGCGTGACGACGGCGATGGCGCCCAGCCAGCCGAGTTCTTCCCCAATGATCGCGAAGATGAAGTCGTTTTTCGCCTCCGGCAGGTAGTACCACTTCGCGCGGGATTGGCCCAGCCCGGTGCCAGTCAAGGAACCGTCCGAGAGGCTCAGCAGCCCCTGATAGGACTGGTAGGACGGCCCGCTGGTGCTGCCCTCCCGGAAGTTCAAGAACAGGGTGTCTTTCCACGTCGTGATGCGGTCGCTTCGGTAGGCCTGGGCGATGGTCGCACCGGTGGCCAACAGCGCGATGACGCCGCCGACGAGGGCGATGAGCCGGGCCGAGACCCCGGAGAAGAAGAACAGCGCCATCAACACGATGCCCACAGTGAGCATCATGCCGAGGTCCTGTTGCAGCAGAACCAGAAGCACCATGGCCGTGCCCACGGCCAGGAAGCGACCAAGAACGGGGCGAAACTCGTCGGTCTGGCGCGTCTTGGAGCTGATCTCCGCCGCACCCCACACAGCCAGCGCCACCTTGGACAGCTCGGAGGGCTGAATACCGAAGGAGCCGAAGCGGATCCACGAGTGGGACCCGATTTCCGCGCCGACACCAACCCCTGGGATGAATAGTGCTACCTGCAGGAACAGTGCGAGGCCGAGCAGCCACGGGGAGATGGCCTTGATGGTGTCCGCCCGCATCCGCAGGGCAAGCCAGGCAACCACGAGGCCGAGGACGACGTACATGGCCTGGTTGAGGAAGACCGACCACACGGAGGTATCCGGGGTGCGCGCGGTGACCATCGAGGAGGACAGCACCATCGTCAAACCAATGGCGGTGAGCAACAGGGTGATGCACAGGATCACCTTGTAGTTCAGCTGCGGGGCGTCCAACACCGCCTTGATCTTGGCGCCCACGCCCTTGGCGGTGGAGTTCTGCCCGCCACCGCCCTGCTTCGGCCACGTTTGATCCTTGCTGCGGCGAGGGTACTCGGTGCGGGCGGGTTGGCGCCGGGCGCGATTACGGCCTGAGCCGTGGTGTGAAGTCATAGTCATGAGCTCTCGCCCTCCCGTTCGCTGGCGCTTGCCTGGGCCACTGTGCCCCTAGCGTAGGCGGCGAAGAGTTCGCCGCGCTGTGCCATGCCTGTGTACATATCCAGAGACGCCGCCGCGGGCGCGAGGACAACGCTGTCCCCCGG
>NZ_JASLIP010000014.1 GCF_030152825.1 Corynebacterium sp. | reverse complement strand
AATCGGGCTGGTCGGCAGCGTGATGTTGGCGATCGTGTTCGGGGTAAACGGCGGCCCAGCGGCCACCATCATCGCGGGCGCGTTGCTATTCATGGGTGTCGTCGGCGCGACGGTGCTCGCGCTCTTTGCCCGCCCGTGGCGGGACTGGGCCTTTAAGCAGCGCGAGAGCGAATATTTGGAGCGGATGAACCAACGCCTGGACGTGCGCACGGAGGTGCGCTCCCAGCTGCAATCCGCTTTCCAGGAGAGGGGTTTTGGGGACCGGTCGGCGAGGGAGCCGGGCGAGGAACAGTCCTAGCTGCTGGCCAGCCCTAGCCCTCTGGCCAGCCCTAGCCCTCCGGCGGGAGGCTCGCCGCTCGCCCGGTTAGGAGAGCCCGTGCTTGGCGCGCATGATGCGCAGCATCGTCTCCCGCGGAAGCAGCCGCTGCAGGATATAAGGCACCGGCGCCAGGGAACCCCGGGCGTACACCGCGCGCGGGCGAGTTTCTGCCACCACGGCACCCACCAGCTCCGCGACATCCTCGGCGCTGATTCCCTTGGCCTCGTTGTCATTGAGTGTGTCGAGCATCCGGTAGAAGTCCCGCGAGTACGGGCCGGCGTCGTCGACGTAGATGGTGCGACGCGAACTGAGCCCCGTCGCGATCGCGCCGGGCTCCACTGTGGAAATGCCGATACCGAACGGCGAAAGCTCGCTGCGCGCGGAGTCGGCGAAGCTGCGGATCGCGGCCTTGGAAGCCACATAACTGCCCCGGTAGCTCAGCGGGAAACTTCCCAGCATGGAGCCGATCATGATGATACGGCCAAAGCTCTGCTCTCGCATGGCAGGCAGGAATTTCTGGGTGAGCTCCACGTGCCCGATGACGTTGACCTGGAACAGCCGCTCCAGCGCATCCCGGGGTAGCTCCTCCAGCGGGCCGTTCTGGCTTTCGCCCGCATTGTTGACGAGAACGCTGGGCACGCCGAGCGCCAGGACCTCCTCAGCGAAGGTCTCGATAGAGGTCGGATCTGCAAGGTCTAGGGCCACATACTCCACATTTGGCAGGGGGTCGGTGAGCGTGGCCGGGTTCCGCGTCGTCCCGACCACCCGGAAACCGGAAGCCGCGAAGCGGGCGGCGACCGCCTTGCCGATCCCGCTGCTCGCGCCGGTCACGACTGCGAGGCTGTCGTCCGGGACCTGGGGGAGGGCAGGCGGAAGGAACCAGGAGCTGAGGGAACTGGGAATAGTATTTTTAGCCACAAAATGACCATAGTCTGAAAATGCCCCTTCCGGTTGAGATTGCGTTGCTTCTGGCCTGCCGCTAGTGGTGGTCTGCCCTGCCCTAATGATGGGCGGTGCCCTGCTGGGGGTGTGTTGCCACCAGGCGCCGGGAACCGCCGGGGGTCCGGTGAGGATTCCCACGATTGGGGTTGTGCGCTCCCCATTGCCAGATTCTCTAGGGTGGGGCCATGAAGTTTTACATGCCACGTCCCTGGGACGAGACGATTGCAGATATTGAACGCGTTGGCCACGAACATGTGGGGCTTGAGGAAGCTGAGGTCTATATCAATACAGATCCGCGCCCTGACCGTATCCCGGAGATGCCCGCGAATATCCAGTGGGTGCAGCATTGCTACACCGGCGTCGATCAACTCATTGAGGCTGGCGTCATCACCGCGGACGGACTGCCGTGGTGCAATGCGGCCGGGGCATTTGCCGAACCCGTCGCTGAGGCCGCGCTCGGGCTCATGCTTTCTGCCGCGCATCACCACAAAGCCTTTGCCCAGGCTGCGACGTGGGACGTCGCGCGGGAGCTCGACAAAACCCAGGCGTGGCTCTACGCGCAGGGCCGGGCGCGGGAGGTGGCGATCGTGGGTGCTGGGGGCATCGGCAAGCGGTTGGCGCAATTGCTGCAACCGTTTGATGTCAACCTCACGGAGGTTACGCGAACCGGTCCCGTGACGCTGAAGGATGTGGAGTGGGACCGGTTCGACTTCGTCGTATCGACTCTGCCGCTCACCTCGGAGACAGCTGGTTTCTTCAACATGGAACTCTTCGCGGCGATGAAGGACTCGGCGGTATTTGTCAACGTGGGGCGCGGGGGGACTGTGGTCACCGATGACCTCGTGGCGGCGCTGCGCGACGGCCAGCTCGCTGCGGCGGGCCTTGAGGTCGTGGACCCGGAGCCGCTGCCCGACGGGCACCCGCTCTACGCGCTGCCCAACTGCGTGATGACCCCGCACATGGCGGCGTCCAAGCACGTGGCGACGTTCCACATGGGAAAGATTTTTAACGAGAACGCGGCGGCGTGGGAGGCGGGCGAGCCCATGCCCACCCGCGTCAATGCCACCGAGGGGTACTAAGGGAGGATAGTCAATGAAATACGCAATTGTGCCAGAGTCGTGGGAGGAGACCACGGCGGCACTGGATGCTGCGGGACACGAGCGTGTCGCGCTGGAGGACGCGGAGTTCCTCGTCTTTAACGGGCAGCCGGATGATTTCCCGGAGCTGCCCGAGTCCATTGGATTCGTGCAGGTGCCCTTTGCGGGCGTGGACCACATCCTCGACCTCATCCGCTCGACGAATGTGCGCTGGTCCAACGCCGCGGGACTCTACGACTCGACGGTAGCTGAGTCCACGATTGCGTTGCTCTTGGCTCAACTGCACGCGCACAAGCGTGTGGACACCTGGGA
>NZ_JASLIP010000097.1 GCF_030152825.1 Corynebacterium sp. | reverse complement strand
TTCCCAGGCACGAAGCTCGGCATTGGACCGGCCATCGATGGCGGTTTCTACTACGACTTCGACGTCGCGGAGCCCTTCACGCCCGAGGATCTGAAGAAGATCGAGCGGGAGATGAAGAAGATCATCAAGTCCGGCCAGCGCTTCGAGCGCAAGGCTTATGGCTCCAATGATGAGGCTCGCACCGAGTATGCAGCCGAGCCGTACAAGCTCGAGCTCATCGAGGACAAGGGCAACGTCGATCCGGGCTCCGAGGAGGCCATGGAGGTCGGCGCAGGTGAGCTGACCTCCTACTCCAACGTCAACCCACGCACCGGCGAGGTCGAGTGGTACGACCTGTGCCGCGGCCCGCACGTGCCGACCACTCGCTACATCCCGGCCTTCGCGATCACCCGCTCCTCGGCGGCCTATTGGCGTGGCGACCAGGACAACGCGGGTCTCCAGCGCATTTACGGCACCGCCTGGGAATCCAAGGAGAAGCTCGCCGAGTACCAGCACATGCTGGAGGAGGCCGAGAAGCGCGACCACCGCCGCCTGGGCGCGGAGCTGGACCTGTTCAGCTTCCCCGACGAGGTGGGCTCCGGCTTCCCGGTGTTCCACCCGAACGGCGGCATCGTGCGCCTGGAGATGGAGGAGCATTCCCGCAAGCGCCACCTGGCCAGCGGCTACTCCTTCGTCAACACCCCGCACATCACGAAGGGCGACCTGTTCCAGAAGTCCGGTCACCTGGACTTCTACGCCGAGGGCATGTTCCCCCCGATGCAGCTTGATGGCGAGACTGATGAGGACGGCAACGTCACCAAGCCGGGGCAGGACTACTACGCCAAGCCGATGAACTGCCCGATGCACAACCTCATCTTCGCCTCCCGCGGCCGTAGCTACCGTGAGCTGCCGCTGCGGCTCTTCGAGTTCGGCACCGTCTACCGCTACGAGAAGTCCGGTGTGGTGCACGGCCTAACCCGCGCCCGCGGCTTCACCCAGGACGACGCGCACATCTACTGCACCGAGGACCAGCTCGAGGACGAGCTGACGACGGTGCTGGAGTTCATCATCTCCCTGCTGCGCGACTACGGCCTGGACGACTTCTACCTGGAGCTGTCCACGAAGGACCCGAAGAAGTTCGTCGGCACCGACGAAATCTGGGAGCGATCCACCGAGATCCTGCAGCGGGTTGCCGAGAAGTCCGGCCTGGAGCTCGTTCCGGACCCGGCTGGTGCCGCCTTCTACGGGCCGAAGATCTCCGTTCAGGCGCGCGACGCCATCGGTCGGACCTGGCAGATGTCCACTGTGCAGCTGGACTTCAACCTGCCGGAGCGCTTCGACCTTGAGTACACCGCACCGGACGGCACCAAGAAGCGCCCGATCATGATCCACCGCGCGCTCTTCGGCTCCATCGAGCGCTTCTTCGGCGTGCTCCTGGAGCACTACGCCGGCGCGTTCCCCGCCTGGCTGGCGCCACACCAGGTCATGGGCATCCCAGTGGCCGAGGACTTCAGCGACTACCTGGAGGAGTTCGTCGCCGATCTGCGTAAGGACGGCATCCGCGCCGAGGTGGACACCTCCGATGACCGCATGCAGAAGAAGATCCGCACCCACACCAAGGGCAGGATCCCGTTCATGCTGCTCGTCGGAGGACGGGACGTCGAGAATGGTGCGGTCAGCTTCCGCTTCCACGACGGTACGCAGGTCAACGGTGTGCCGCGCGAGGAGGCAGCGAAGGCGATCACGGAATGGATCGGCCAGCGTCGCAACGAGCAGCCGACGAAGGAGCTCATCGCGTCGGAGCTGGGCTAAGCATCGCCCGGTGGCAAAGAATAAAGGTAGGGATGTGAGGATAGTGAGTTGCGATCCGAGCCAGGATCCCGCGGGCCGGTGTTCCACGGAACGAGGAGCCTCGGAACCCACGGGGGCCGAGCTATCCGCCCAGGCAGCATCTGAGGACAATGGCCGGGTCGTGGACACCGGGGTGGGCTCGCAGCCTGATCTCGCCGGTGGCCTGGACCGGCTCTGGGCGCCCTACCGCTCTGCCTACTTCGCCGATCGGCCGAAGAAGCCCGCCCAGCAGGGGGCACAACGCCCCGAGGGTGCCGAAAAGAAGCCGGAAGACCCGTTCCTCGACCTGCCCAACCTTCCCGACGAGGAGGCGCTCATCGTCGCTCGCGGCAAGGAAGTCTTCTGCGTCCTCAACCTCTTTCCCTATAACCCCGGGCACATGATGGTGATCCCATACCGCCAGGTCGCCAATTACGAGGACCTGACAATGCCGGAGCTCACTGAGCTGGCGACCTTCACCCAGCACGCGATCAAGACTCTGCGCTATGTCTCGGGGCCGGACGCCATCAACGTTGGCATGAACCTCGGCCGCCCGTCCGGTGGATCGGTGCCCACGCATCTGCACCAACACATCGTTCCCCGCTGGACCGGGGATACGAGTTTCATGACGGTGATCGCCGGCGCTAAAGTGCTACCGCAGACACTTCGCGATACCAGGGCCCTGCTCTCTCGGGCGTGGCGCGAGCTTGAGGATCAAAAATAGTGGATAATACCGGGCGTAGGGGACCCGTTCTAAGGACGATCGTGATGACTGAAAGGAAGGCTCAATGCTGAGCGAACACGCCCGTCGGCCTGCCTCCGTCATCATCGAACCCATCGCCCGCACCCTTCAGAAAGCTCACGTGAGCCCGAATGTGGTCACACTCGGTGGGACGGTCGCCGCGGTGGTTCTTGCCCTGTGGCTGATCCCCACCGGGCATCATTTCGCTGCTGCGGTGCTGATCGGACTCACGACTGCGCTAGACATGGTGGACGGCACCATGGCCCGAATGTCGGGCGGTGGCACGAAATTCGGCGCCACTCTGGACGCCACCTGCGACCGGGTCACGGACGGCGCGATTTTCGGCGCTCTCGCCTTTTGGTTCGCCATGGACGCCGAGTCCCACCCCGTGCTGCTTGCCCTGACCCTCACGATTCTCGTCGCTGGTCAGGTGACGAGCTATGTGAAGGCGCGAGCGGAAGCCAGCGACCTGCCCGTTGACGGGGGACTTATCGAGCGCCCGGAACGGCTCATTATTTCGTTGGTCGCCCTGGGGCTGTCCGGCCTGGGCGTGCCCTATGTTCTCCTGATCGGCCTGTGGCTGCTCGGCCTGGGGTCTGTATTCACGGTTATCCAGCGCCTCGTGATGGCCTCCCGTTCGGAGGCGTCCACCGAACACATCGCGGCGCCCGCGGGAGCACGGGAGTTTTAGCCCGTGACCAAAAAACTCTCCCTGCCCAGCGGCGAGGATCTCTCCGCGCTGGCGTATCAACTGGGTTGGGCGGCGACCAAGCGCCTGCCGGAACCCGTCGCTGCCGCGCTTTTCGACCTGATCGCTGACGCCGCCTCGGGACGGGGGAAGGGGCCCGAGCAGCTGCGCCGCAACCTCTCCCGCGTCGTCGGTCCGGAAAACGTCACCCGTGACCTCGTCCGTCGCGCGATGCGCTCCTACCTGAGGTATTGGAAGGAGGCCTTCCGGCTGCCCAGCATGGTCAGTGATGACTTGGCCGCGACACTCGACCAGGGCTTCGACTCCCTTGCAAGCAAGCAGCGCGTGGCGGAGGCCGTCGCGGAAGGTCGAGGGCTCATCCTGACGCTGCCGCATTCCGGGAACTGGGACATGGCCGGTGTGTGGCTGGTTCACACCCACGGCGGTTTCGCGACCGTTGCGGAAAGGCTGAAACCCGAATCGCTTTTCGAAGCTTTCGTCCACTACCGCAACCAGCTGGGATTCGAGGTTCTACCGCTGACGGGTGGCCAGCAACCACCGATGGCCCGGCTCGAGGAGGTCCTCCGCGCGGGCGGGGTCGTGTGCCTGATGGGGGAGCGGGATCTCACCGGCCGTGGAATCCCCGTGGATTTCTTCGGCGAACGCACCTCCATGCCCGCGGGCCCCGCCATGCTCGCCCAGAAAACCGGGGCAGCCCTGCATGTAGCGCACAGCTTCTTCGGCGAGGCACCGGATCAGTGGGGCTTTTCTGTGGGGCCAAGGATCGATGCCGACCGGCCGCTCGCAGAAGTAGCGCAGGATATTGCGGATGGCTTCGCGCAAAACATCGCTGCCCACCCCGCCGACTGGCACATGCTGCAGCCGTTGTTCTACGACGACCTCAGTGAGGCTCGCCGTGCTCGGCTCGCAGCCGAGGAGGCCCCGTGACCCAGGATCAACTCGCAGTGACTGGGGAGCGTCCCCTCAACATCGGAATGGTGTGCCCGTACTCCTTCGACGAACCCGGCGGGGTGCAGATTCACGCGATTGAACTCTGCGCGGAGCTTCAGCGCCGTGGCCACCGCGTGAGCCTGATTGGCCCGGGGGAGCAGCGCGAGGGGCTGCCGGAGTTCCTGGAGTGCGGTGGCCCCAGCATCCCGATTCGCTACAACGGTTCCGTGGCCCGGCTGAGCTTTGGTCCCCGTGCTCGCCGCCACCTGCGCCGCTGGATCGCGAGACATGATTTCGACGTGGTGCACATCCACGAGCCGAACTCCCCATCCTATTCCATGCTCACACTCGCGGTCGCCGAGGGCCCCATGGTGGCGACCTATCACGCCTCGGCCAGTGGTTCGAAGATCCTGAAGCTCGCATTGCCGGCCTTGCGGCCGTTTCTGGAGAAGATCCACGCCGGCATTGCTGTCTCTGAAGAGGCCCGGCGCTGGCAGGTGGAGATGCTCGCCGGCGACCCAGTGCTGATCCCCAACGGGGTGGATACCGGCGCCTATCGGGAAGCGGAGGCGCTTCCCGAG
>NZ_JASLIP010000087.1 GCF_030152825.1 Corynebacterium sp. | reverse complement strand
GCCGACCGGCGCACATGGACGTGGAAACGATCATGATCAAGCCGATCGACCAGGTCTAAAACAGGGTGCTGGGATAAAAGTTAAAGGGGTACTCTTGAGCCGGAGAGTTACCCTTTAACTCTTAAGGTATAAACCTTGAGGCGAAGGTGAACCCCTTAATCACTAAAGGATGAGTCTTGGCTTGCCTCCCAGGGCGTGAGCCGCAGCCCAGCCCGGCCCGGGGCAGGGGCGCTGGTCTAGTCCTCGATGCCAGCGGCAGCGAGCACCTCGCGCGCCACGGGCTCCGCAGCCGCCCGGTGCTCGGGAACCAGCCCCAGCCGGGTGCGCCGGTCGACAATATCGGACACCGTCCGGGCCCCCTCGTGAGTCACAGCGAAGCTCAACTGCGCCCGCGTGACATCGAGGCCGGGAACCACAGCCTCCGAACCCCGCTCCACCAGGCACGGCGCGGTATCCCGATTATCAGGGCGGTCTGGCGCCCCCACGAGCGGGACGGACTTGGTGATGCATTTCCCGGCCTTCGCCTGCAGCGCGGGGGCCTTCCGCAGCACCGCATCCACGGTCTGCTCCGCCATCAGGCGGTACTCCGTGAGCTTGCCGCCGGTCACGGTGATCATTCCCTCCCGCTCGATGATGGCGTGTTCGCGCGAGAGATCCGCCGTACTCTCCGGGCCAGCGCTAGCGCCCTTGAGCTGCACCAGCGGTCGCAGGCCCGCGAAAGCGCCCAGCACATCCGCGCGGGTCAGCTTGGTGGCCAAGGCCTGGTTCACGACATCGAGGATCCAGTCCACATCCTCCGACGGGGCCTTAGGCACATCCTCCAGCGGGGCGGGCTCGTCGGTGATGCCGATATAGCAGCGCCCCAGCTGGGTCGGCAGAATGAAGCAGAAGCGGTTGGTGGCTCCCGGCACCGGCACGGTGAGAGCCCCGGCTGGGTTCCCCACCTTGGCAGCATCGATCACCAAGTGCGTGCCACGCGATGGCGTGACCGTCACTACCTCATCCAAGCCGCCAGCCCACACGCCGGTGGCATTCACGACGCAGGCCGCGCGAAGCGAGAGCTCCTCCCCGCCGACGTCCAGCACAACCTTGCTGCCAGAGCCATCCGCCGCAGCATCCACCCGGCTTGCCGTCGCGTGGGTCAGCACATCGGCGCCAAAGCCCGCCGCCGTCCGCGCGAGCGCGGTGACCAGGGCGGCGTCGTCGAGCAACTGGCCGTCGTAGTTGAGATAACCGAAGAGCAAACCGTCCCGATCGACCGCCGGGCACAGCTCCGCGACGCGCCGGGCGCTGATCGTGCGGGAGCGCGGCAGCGTACGCGAGGACGTCCCCGCAGCGATCCGGAGAACATCGCCAGCGAGGAATCCGAGGCGGGGGAGAACCCGGTTGAGCAGGGAAAACTTGCGATTCACAGGGACGACCTGCCCCAGGGCACGGGTGAGGTGCGGGGCGGTGACCTCCATGAGGACCCCACGCTCCACGGCGGAACGCCGCGCGATGCTCACGTTGCCGCTGGCGAGGTAACGCAGCCCGCCGTGGGCCAACTTCGAGGACCACCGCGAGGTACCGAAGGCGAGGTCAACCTGGTCCACGAGCAGCACCGAGAGTCCACGGGTCGCGGCGTCCAGCGCGATGCCCGCGCCCGTCACGCCGGCCCCGATCACGATCACGTCGATCTCGGGCGAGCCCGCCGCCACGGCCGGAGAGGCGGCGGACCGGAGGCGTTCCAGCAGCTCAACCCGCCGGGAGGGGGAGAGCGCCGCGCGGGCCGGGTCATAGGTTCCCAAGGGCTTAGTCATACCTTGTAAATTACGCTAAAAAGCGCCGCCGGTTGCGTAGTCTAAGTCCATGAATAAGCAGAAGAAAAGCGCGACAACCAGCACCAGCGATCACCAGTCGCTGCCCACGCCACCCATGGAGTTCAACCTCTGGGGCACCCACGAGGAAGTCAAGCCGCTGTCCCCGTCCATCCAGAAGATGCTGGAGAAAATGCTGGGGGTGACCCCACCCGTGCCGCGCCGGGAAGCGGGCGCCATTCGCCTCTCCACCCCGAAGGTCACCGACGCCGACCGCGAACGTTTCGCCGCCATCGTTGGGGAATCCTTCATTTCCGACGACGCCGACCAGCGCCTGCCCCGCGCGCGCGGGAAAAGCTATCTCGACCTGCTGGATTGGCGCGCAGATAAGGAGATCGCGGCCCCAGATCTGGTCGTCGCCCCTGCCGATGAGGAGCAGGTCCTGGAGATCCTTCGTTACTGCTCCGAGGAGGGAATCGCCGTCGTTCCATTTGGTGGCGGTACCTCCGTGGTCGGCGGGCTGAATCCGGTGCCGGGCACGCACCGGGCGGTGATCAGCCTCGACTTGGGCCGCTTCGACCAGCTGGAGGACGTTGATCCCGTCAGCGGATTGGCCACGTTGGGCGCGGGCCTCTCCGGGCCACAAGCTGAGCTGCTGCTGGCCGAGCACGGCCTGCAGCTAGGGCACTTCCCGCAGTCCTTCCCCTACGCCACGATCGGTGGTTTCGCGGCGACCCGGAGTTCCGGCCAGAACTCGGCTGGCTATGGGCGCTTCGATGCGATGATTCGCGAGCTCACGGTCGTGACACCGAAGGGCATCATCCGGCCTGGTCAGGCCTCTCCCGCGACGGCGGCCGGCCCAAGCCTAAAGGCGCTCTTCATCGGCTCCGAGGGCGCGTTGGGAATCATCACGCGGGTGCGGGTGCGCGTGCACCCGATTCCGGAGACGAAGCTCTACGAGGCCTTTAGCTTCCCCTCCTTCATCGACGGCGCCAACGCCCTTCGCGAAGTCACCCAGACCGGCGCTGGCCCCACCGTGCTGCGCCTGTCCGATGAAATCGAATCCTCCGTGAACCTCACCAGCACCGACAACATCGGGGAGCAGGACGAATCCGAGCACAAGGGCTGCTTGGCGATTACCCTCTTCGAGGGCACCACGCAGCACGCCCAGTCCCGCCACGAGGAAACCCGGGCGATCATGATCCGCAACGGCGGCCAGTCCCTCGGCGAAGGCCCAGCTCGGACGTGGGAGGAAGGCCGTTTCGGCGCACCGGTGCTGCGGGACTCTCTCATCGACGGTGGCGCGCTCTGCGAGACCCTGGAGACGGCGACGGACTGGTCGAACGTCCCACGTTTGAAGAAGGCGGTGGGCAAGGCGCTGTCGACGTCCCTGGTGGAGGACGGTTCCCCGGCGCTCATCATGTGCCACATCAGCCACGTCTACCCGGAGGGCTGCTCCCTGTACTTCACGGTGGTGGGCG
>NZ_JASLIP010000026.1 GCF_030152825.1 Corynebacterium sp. | reverse complement strand
TCGTAGGGCTGGGGCCAGTGGCTTGCCGATCCCGATAAAGAGATAGAGGTGGTCGCGCTCGAGATCCTCGTGGCTATCGACATTCCCCTCCCGCACCGCATCGCGCAGGATCGCGATCCCCCGCTGGGATTGCTGGTCAGTCAGCGGCCACTCGGCCAGCGCGCCGTCGTCCTGCAACGCCCCGCGCAACTCGGAGTTGGGGGCAGCCAGGAAGAGCTGGGAGACCACCAAGGCGGACTCCGAGATGGCCGCCAAGTCCTGCTCGGCGCCCATCAGATCCCGATCCTGTCCATGCCGCCGTAGAAGATGAAGCGGCCGATAACCTCGGAGATCGTCACGAGGATGTAGCTGGTCATCACCAGCGTGAGCAGCAGGTTGATGTCGTCCCGCTTGGTCCGCGCCAGGAATAGGCCCATCAGCCCAGCGCCGATGATCAGCAGGGCCAGCCGCAGGACGAACCACCCGGTCGGGAAGGCGAAGGCCGCGGGGTTGACCGAATCTGGTCGGCTATAGGCGAAGATGATCACGAAGAGCTCGACCGGGAGCAGCAGAACGGAGAGCACGCCGATGCCCTGCAGGGAGCGCTGCACCAGCCGGTTGACGTAGTCCACGTGGGTATCGCTCATGTCCGCCGGGCGACGGTTGGCGGGCATGGGCTTGTTCAGCCAGGGCTTGTCCCGCAGCTTCGGGAACCACGCGAGCGCCGTACCGATCGCGAGCGCGCCACTCAAGAAGGTGGTCACATATAACTGCGCCGGGGTGGTCCAGTGATCCCAGTGCGGGATCGTTGGCAGCATGTAGAGCCGAGCCATTGACCACACGAAAGCCAGGCCCCACAGCGCGGTGACGATCGCCAGCACGAAGCGCAGCCGTGAGCTGCCCCAGTGGAACCACTGGGTGGCGGCGAAGGCGAACCCTTGTACGGCGAAGCCCACGCCCATCATGACTTCCTGTGCGAGCGGAGAGCTCGGCACGCCCCGAATCACGTTGATGCCGTTCATGGGATTGCCCAGGTGGAAGAACGCGGCGATAAAGCCGGCCACCATCAACGGGCCAATCGCGTAGAGCGCGGCGTCCGAGACCCGCTCCAATGCCTGCGCCTTGGCCTCGGCGCGGGCCTTATCGGCCACTGCCCCGACCCTCCGGCGGGAGCTCACTTGGATGAGCCCCAGGATGATGAACGCGCCCACGGCCATTTGGGACAGGATCGTGAAGAAGGTCAGTGGCCATTCCTGCAGAAACACTGGTCTAGATTTCCTGGCGATTCATGATCTCGCCGTGGTTGGTATCCCACTCCTTCGCATCGCGGTGCGGGCGAATGACGAGGTTGGGCTTGGTGATGCTCGGATCAGGCAGGGGTGCGACGGCGCTGACATCGCCGTACTTGTCCCGCAGCACGTCGATCGGACCCCAGTCCAGGGCACGCGACGGGCAGGCGGTGACGCAGGCGGGCTCCTTCCCCTCCGCACGCAGGTCGGTGCACAGGTCGCGCTTGCTCATCTGCTTGGTCTCCGGGTTGAACTGTGGAGCGGAGTACGGGCAGGCCCACTCGCAGTAGCGGCAACCGATGCACTTATCGGGGTCGACGGTGACGATGCCGTCCTCCCCCTTGTGCATCGCGGTCGTCGGGCAGACCTTCGCGCAGATCGGGTCTTCGCAGTGATTGCAGGAGATCGATGTGTAGTAGGTGAAGGTGTCGTGGTTAAACACTCCGTTGGCGAGGTTCCAATCCCCGCCCGAGTACTCCACGACCCGGCGCCAGTTGGTACCCAGCGGGGTGTCGTGCTTGTCCTTGCAAGCGATCTGGCAGGCCTTACAGCCGTTGCACAAGCTCTGGTCGAAGTAGAAACCCAGCCGCTGGTTTTCTTGGGAAGCGTTCTTCTTAACCATGTTTTCCTAACCTTCGGCCTTTCTTAGGCCTTCTCAACCTCAACGAGAGTCGTGTGCTGGGCATTGCCCTCGCCCAGCGGGGATGGGTGCCAACTGGTCAGCGTGTTGACGCTGGCTCCGGCGTCCACTCCCTTGGCGTCCGGCGCAAACCAGGACCCCTGGGGAACGGAGATCACGCCGGGTGCGATGCGGGGGCTGACCCGGGCGACGGACTTGATCCTGCCGCGGTCGTTGAACGCGTAGACCTCGTCGTCGTTCTTGATGCCCCGCTTGCGGGCGTCCAGCGGGTTGATCCACAGCACCTGGAGGTGGGCGTCGTCCCGGAGCCAGTCCACGTTGCCATAAGACGAGTGGGTGCGGCCCTTTGTGTGGTGTCCGATGCACTGCAGCGGGTACTTGCCGCCGCTGGTGTAGGCTTTGTGCGCCTCCGCGGGTCCTTCCCAGGCGTCGACGTGTTCCGGCAGCGCGGTGATCTCATCACCAGGTGCGGCGTTCGGGAACTCCCACTCCTTGCGTAGCTTCGCGAGCTCCTCGGAGTAGATCTCGATCAGCCCGGACGGGGTTTCGAGCGGGTTGGCTGCCGGGTCCTCGCGGAACTCCTTCAGCGGGATTACCGACTCCCCCGGCCCGCTTCCACACGCCCATCTCCTTGAGCTTCTCGTAGCTCGGCAGCTCCGGAATCTCGCGAGCGGATTCCGCCATCGTGTGCTTGACCCACTGCTCCTGGGTGCGGCCTTCGGTGAACTTCTTTCCCACCCCGA
>NZ_JASLIP010000020.1 GCF_030152825.1 Corynebacterium sp. | reverse complement strand
CCCAAGGAGGAACATTGACACCCAATCAAGTCGGCCTAGCGCTCGTGCTGCTAGGCGTGATGGTCTTGCTGGGCAAGACCATGCGAATCAATTGGGGCTGGACCCAAAAGCTGTTCCTCCCTGCCTCCATCCTCGCGGGCTTCCTCGCACTCTTCCTCGGCCCTGAGGTCTTTGGCTCCATCGCTTCGGCACTGGGCACGGACCGCTTCGCCGAGGGCGGCATCTTCGGCGCCGAGACCCTCGCCGTGTGGAAGACCCTCCCCGGTCTGCTGATTTCCGTGGTCTTCGGTACTTTATTCCTCGGCCAGAAGCTGCCGAAGCCGAAGGAAGTCGTGGAGCTCGCCGGCCCGCAGCTCTCCGTGGGTGTGGCCTTTGCCTCCGGCCAGTACGTCGTGGGTATCGCGCTGGTGACCTTCCTGCTCGCCCCGCTGTTCGGCATCAACGAGGCCGCCGGCGCGCTCATCGAGATCGGCTTCGAGGGTGGTCACGGCACCGCCGCTGGTATGCAGTCCGTGTTCGAGGATATCGAGTGGGCTGAGGGCTACGACCTCGCCGTCGCCGTCGCCACCGTTGGTCTGCTTTCCGGCATCGTCATCGGCGTGGCCGTCATCAACTGGGCCATCCGCACCGGACGCACCGAGGTCATCACCGAGGTCAAGGACCGCTCCCTCGAGGAGCAGCGCGGTCTGTTCCGCCGTGACGAGCAGTACATGGCCGCGAAGATGACGACGCGCCCGTCCTCCGTCGAGCCGCTTTCCCTCCACGTGGCTTTCCTTGCCGTGGCAATCGGCGTGGGTGTCATCCTGCTGAAGGCCCTGCAGTGGATCGAGCAGATGCTGTGGATCGACAAGATCGAGCTGCTGAGCTACGTTCCGCTGTTCCCAATGGCCATGGTCGGCGGCATCGTCGTCCAGCTGGGTCTGAATATGCTGGGCTACGAGCACCTCATCGACCAGAACATGATGCTGCGTATCCAGGGCCTGGCCCTGGACCTGCTGATCACCTCCGCCCTGGCGACGATCTCCCTGCAGGCTATCGCCGATAACTTCTGGGCATTCCTGATCCTGTGTGTCGGCGGCATCCTGCTGAACGTCTTCCTGCTGCTGTGGCTGGTGCCGCGCTCCATCCCGGAGTACTGGCTCGAGCGTGGTGTTGGCGACTTCGGCCAGTCCATGGGTGTCACCGCAACCGGCCTGATCCTCATGCGCATCGTCGACCCGGAGGCAGAGTCCCCTGCCTTCGAGTCCTTCGGCTATAAGCAGCTGGTCTTCGAGCCATTCTTCGGTGGCGGCATCATCACTGCCGTGTCCATCCCGTTCATCATTGCGGTCGGACCACTCCCAGTCTTGGGTGTCATGACGGCGCTGTTCATCTTCGCCATCGCCACCGGCCTGTTCTACTGGGGCCGCAAGTTCGGCATCGACCGGTCGAAATCCAACGGTGGCACGAAGGCCCTGGGCAACCACAAGGCCAACATGGACGCCAAGCAGGCCGCTGCCGCTGCGCAGCAGCACAAGGACTAAGCCACAACGGCTAGCCAAAAACTCAAGCCGGGTGCTCGGCGCGGAACTCTCCGCGCAGCACCCGGCTTTTGCTTTGCCCCAAGCCACGGCGCGACTTGGGCTACTTGAGCCGACAGTCCCCGACCCCGCGTACCCTGCGCGGACCGGCAGCCCCCTTCGCCGCGTGAGCTACGTGGCCCCCTACTTCGCGGCCCCCACCTACTTCTCGTTCTGCGACTTCTTCGCCTTCATCGGCGTCTTCGCATCCAGCGGAACGAACACGGTGAACAGCACAATCACCACCGAGATCACCGCACCCACCAGGAAGGCCAAGTTCAGGCCGGAAGCCAGGCCACCGACCTCATCACCCGGGTTGCCATTCATAGCGCGCTGGGTACCGAAAGTCATGATCGCGATGAAGATCGCGGTGCCACCGGCAGCAGCCACCTGCTGGAAAGTATTGAGGATCGCCTGCCCGTGGGAGGCTAGGGCATCCGGCACCGCGGCCAGCGCATTACTCATCAGCGGGGTCATCAGCAACGCGATACCGATGTGTAGCACCACCGCGACCCCGGTCAGCGCCCAGAAAGAGGAGTCCCGGCCCAGCGCCACCAGGCCCAGCATCGCAGCGCTCATCAGGATGGATCCCGGGATAGTCAGAACGCGCGTACCCCGGGCGTCGTAGACCCGGCCGACGAACGGCCCCATCACGCCCATCGCCAAACCACCGGGCAGGATCGCCAGGCCCGACTGGCTCTCCGAGAGCCCCATCACCTGCTGGGCGAACATCGGCATCAGAATGATGAAGCCGAAGAGCATGCTGAACGTCAGCAACATCAGTGCCAAGGAGAGGCGGTAGTTCCGCTCCCCTAGCGGGGCCAGATCCAGCAAAGGTTCGCGCACGCGCTTGTGCGCACCCCGCTCATCCGCAGCAGCCGCCTTCCCAGCGCGGGCCTCGCGCGCCAACGACCGCTGACGCGCGAAAAAGACGGCGAGTACCACAATGCCAACGAGCATCACCGCGACGCGGCCCACCGGAATCCCGTGCGCCAGGTCAGACAGACCAGACATGCCGTAGATCGTGGCCGCGAAACCCACCGCAGAGAGCAACACCGAAGGCACATCCAGGTACGGGCGGGTCGGCTCCTCGAAGTTACGGACCAGCAGCAGACCCACCACCAGGGCGAGCACCACCAGCGGCAGCATCAGGATGAAGATCCAGCGCCAGCCCAAGGAGTGCAGCACCAGACCAGAAAACGTCGGGCCCAGCGCCGGGGCCACCGCGATGACCACAGAAACCAGGCCGAAAACCCCGCCGCGGCGTTCCAGTGGAACCAGCCGCATGATCGTCGTCATGAGCAGCGGAATCACCAGCGCGGTGCCGGAAGCCTGAATGATGCGGGCGGCTAGCAGCACCGGGAACACCGGCGCCACAACGGCGAGCACCGTGCCTGCGAGGAAGAGCAGCATCGCCGCGGCGTAGACCTGCCGCAGGCTGAAACGCTGCATGATGTAGCCGGTCATCGGGATGACCACGGCCATGGTCAGCATGAAGCTGGTGACCAGCCACTGCGCGACATCCGCAGTGATCTCGAAGTAGCCCATCAGCACCGGCAACGCGACCGAAAGAGTGGTCTCGTTGAGGATGACCACGAAGGCCGCGGCGACAAGCACGCCGATCAGGAGCTTCGCGTTGGGTGCGGGTGTGTCGGCGGTGTGTGTACCGCTGTTTTCGGCGCCGGTGCTAATGGCTTTCTCCTATTGTTCGAGTTCTTTATTTTTCTCCATGTCAGCGCGGATCTCCGCGAGGCGGGAGCTGGCCTTGACGTCGCGACCGGCTTCGGCGATCTCAGTCATGCGGTCCTGCACCGAGCCCTCGACGAGCTCCTGGGCGCCCAACGCGTTCGCGTAACGGGATTCGATCTTATCCCTCACCTTGTCCAGGGTTGGGACGGCCTCGTCCGGGGCGAGGGCGGCATCGTTCATGGAGGCCATCGACTTATTCGCGGTCTCCTGCATCTTCGCCTGATCGGCCTGCGCGCGCAGCTGATTAATCTGGTTCAGCTGATCCTGCAGGCGGGTTTCGGACTCCTGCTGCTGACGCTGTGCTTCCTCCGCGCTTCGGGACGCCGCCGCGTGCAGCTCCTTGGTCTCTTCCAGCTGCTGCTCGACGGTGACGAGATTCGAGGCGAAGAGTTCCGCAGTCTGGTTCAGCTCCGTGGCGCGGTTGGCGTCGCCCTCCGACTGGGCCTGATCGGCCTGCTGGAGTGCGACGCGGGTCTTTTCCTGCAGATCGGTCGCGTCCTTCTGGAGGCGGTTGAGCTTCATCTCCAGCTGGTTGCGGTTGCCGATAACGCTCGCTGCGTGCTCGGTGATCTTCGCGTGCTGCTGGCGGGCGGCCTCCTCGGCCTGACGGATCTGCACCTTGGGGTCGGCGTTCTCCTCGATCTTCGTGTCGAAGGACGCCATCAGGTACTTCCAGCCCTTGGAAAATGGGTTAGCCATAAGTATCGCTCCTCTAGTAGGTCGTGCGCCCCAGAGTAGACACGAATGGCTCCCCATGACCGCGCAAGACCCGCGTCGCAGCGCGGGCCTCAGTGCGGAAAGGCGGGCGCTTAGCCCTCCTGCTGAGCCTCAGCCTGCTGCTCCTGGACCTGCTTGCGGACCTCGTCCATGTCCAGCTTCTCAGCCTGGGAGATGAGGTCGTTGAGGGCCTCCTTCGGCAGCATGCCGGCCTCGCGGGCCAGCAGGACACCGTCGCGGAACATCATGATCGTCGGGATGGACTGGATCTGCAGGGCTGCGGCGAGCTCCTGGTTAGCCTCGGTGTCCACCTTGCCGAAGGTGACCTCCGGGTGTTCCTCGGAGGTGGCCTCGAAGATCGGGCCGAAGCGCTTGCATGGGCCGCACCACTCTGCCCAGAAGTCCAGCAGGACGATGCCCTCCTTGCCGACGGCCTCCTGGAAGTTCTCGCCAGTGATTTCCTTCGTAGCCATGTGTTATCCCTTTCGCTGATTACGTTGTGTCCGCTCGGGGTGTCCGCCCGGCGCGGCGAATTTATATCGTTTCCTTCTGCCCCGTGCAACGTTGGGTGCAGTTTGCTTTATTCCAGGGTCAGCACACAAAACATGAGTTACTTTGTTTTTTATGAGCATTCCGAACGCATCTTTCGCTGAAGCAGCCCCGTCTGCCACCTATAAGGCCTGGAAGAAGCTGGCCAAGAAGCCGGCCGGCAACCGCCTGTTCTCCGTATTCGCTGCCTTCAAGGCCCCGTACTTCCTCACCGTGCTGCCGTATGTCAAGGATCTGCGCCCGGGTTACTGCCAGGTCACCGCGCCGAAGTGGTGGCTGGTTCAAAACCACATCGGCACCTTCCACGCCATTGCTGCCTGCAACCTCGCTGAGGTCGCGATGGGCATGCTCGCCGAGGCCTCCGTGCCGAACACCCACCGCTGGCTGCCGATGGGCATGGAAGCGAAGTATCTGAAGAAGACCACGGGCCGGCTGACCGCCACCGCGACCGCCGAGCTGCCGGACTTCTCCACCATCACTCGCGAGTCCGGTGGCCAGGAAGTCCCGGTGAAGATCCACTTCGAAGATTCCGCCGGCGTGGAATCCACCTACGCGGAGATCAAGATCTGGGTCACCGCCAAGAAGTAGGCGCGGCCCACCGCAGGCGAACCCCCTCACCGCCAACCAGCGGGCCTAGCCCTCAGTCCACGCCACCCCCAGGGCAGCCCGCTAGCCCTGGAAGGCGAACCAGCGGCCGCCCACCCGGTGCAGCTCGACGTCCATGTCGTAGAGCTCCCCGAGCTTCTCGGCAGTCAGCGCCTCGTCGACCGGCCCGCTGGAGAGGATGCGCCCGTCCTTCATCAGCAGCACGTCCGTGGTGGACGCCGCGATCTCCTCCACGTGGTGCGTGATCAGCACCGTCGCCACCTCCGGCCGGGCCTCGCGCAGCCGGTCCACGACGTGCAGCAGCGTCTCCCGCCCCGGCAGATCCAGCCCCGTCGAGGGCTCGTCCAAGAGCAGCAACTCCGGCTGCGTCACCAGGGCCCGGGCGATCAGCGTGCGCGCCCGCTCCCCCTGGCTCATCTGCGGCCAGCGCCGATCGGTGCGGTTGCCCATTCCCACCAGATCCAACAACTCGCTGGTGCGCTGCTTCATCTCCTCGGTGTAGTCGAAGCGCTGCACGTAGCCATTCGACCCGGACGCCCCGGAAAGCACCGCCTCATAGGCCGTGATGTCCCCCAGGTTCTTCCGCGGGTCCACGTGACCGATGCGTTTGCGCAGATCCAGTGTGTTGACCTTCCCCATCTGCTCGCCGAGGATCTCGACCGTCCCGGTCGTGGGGAAGGACTGCGCCCCCATCAGCTTGAGCATGGTCGTCTTCCCCGCCCCGTTGGGTCCGAGGATCGACCAGTGCGTGCCCGCGGGAACCTTAAGATCAATCCCGGAGATGAGGTCCTTGCCATTGCGGGTCACGGCTACCCCCGAGATGGAGATCGCCACCGGTCGCTCCCCCGTACCTGCAGTGTTCGCGTCGCTGTGATCCATGCCTCATAACCCTACGCCCCCGGGCAGACACGCCCGCGGGTCACCCTTCCCCTTCCCCGTTTCCGCCCCCGGGACGCGGTGTCTTCTTGTTATGACGACGTCAGGGCGAAACCTAGCCCCCAGGTCGCGCAGGCCACCCCGAGCATGCCCACGGCTACCAGAGCGGCCACGGCGTAGCGGCGGAGCGTGGAGCGCGGTGACGCAGCAGGATCGGCAGCCTCAGGCGGTGCGAGGAGATCCGTGACCAGGCCGACCGCCACGGTAGAGAAGGTGGTGAAGCCGCCCAGGAAGCCGGTCCCCAGCACCAGAACCGCCGCGGCTCCGCTCACCGAGATCCGCCCCAGCGAGAGCTCGCCGAGCGCATCAGGCCCCTCCCCTGCACCGGCCGTTGCGCCCATAAGCAGGCCGAGCAGGAGGCTGCCGAGGGTATTGATCACCGCCAGGCTCGCCAGCGGGGGCACGTAGCGTTTCAGCCAGGTGTCCGCACCCCAGCGGGCGAGCGCGCCCAGCCCACCGGCGATGGCCATGAAAATCACCGCGCCTGCGCCATAGCTCGCCATCACGCGTCACCCCCGAGGTCGCCCTGGTCCGGCTGCCCGCCGGGCCGCTGGCCCGCACCCTGCTCGGCGGACTGGGAAGGCGCACCCCCGCGCTGGCTGGCGGCACGGCCGGCAGCGATGCCGGCCGCAGCCGCGCACACGCCCAGCACGATCGTGGCCGCGAAGTAGCCGAGGACGGCAATGGCGCCGGCGTCGTCGTTAATAAAAGCGACCGCGCCCGCGAGAGCAGAGTAACTGGTGAACGCCCCGCAGAAACCGGTGCCGAGCAGGAGTTTCTCACGCCCCGCGAAGAAGCAGCCGGGCAGTGTGGGGAGGTCAGGCTCGGTGGTCGCACCAGGATCCTGAAAAAGCGCGCCGACAAAACCCAGCAGCCCCGCGCCGAGCACATTCGCGACCAGCAGGCCCCACTGCCCGGCCAATCCACCCCCGCCGCTGAGCGCATCGGTGAGCAACCAGCGGGCCAGGGTGCCGAGCAGGCCGCCGGTGAACACGAGCAGAGCGCCAATCACGCTGTTCAGCGTACCGCCACCCCAGAAACGCGAAAACTCGCCCCACGGCCAGCTGTACAGCTCACTGCGCTGCAGTGAACCGCTGTGCCGCGAGAGGGCACAGGCTGGCGGGGCGAGTCTCAGGCAAAGAGGCGGCGGCTACCACCGCCTGGGCGCTTAGGCCTCCTTGACCGCGGAGACGTCGAAGCTCAGGGTGATCTTCTCGGAGACCAGGACACCGCCGCCGTCGAGAGCGGTCTGCCAGGTCAGGCCGAAGTCCTTGCGGTTGATGGTGGTTGAGCCCTCGAAGCCGATGCGGGACATGCCCCACGGGTCGATGACCTCGCCGTTGAAGTCGAAGTCGATGATGACGGACTTGGTGACGTCCTTGATGGTCAGGTCGCCGGTGACCTTCAGGCCGTCCTCGCCGTTGGCCTCGACTGCGGTGGAGGTAAAGGTGATCTTCGGGAACTTATCCACCTCGAAGAAGTCGGAGGTGCGCAGGTGACCATCGCGGTCGGCGTTGCCGGTGTCGATGGAGGCGACGTCGATCTCGACGTTGATCGCCGCGTCCTCGAGGTTCTCCTTGGTGCTAGCGGAGCCGGTGAACTCGCCGAAGTTACCGCGAACCTTGGTCACCATCGCGTGGCGGGCGGTGAAGCCGATCTCGGAGTGGGATGCGTCGATGTTGTAGGTACCTGCGTAGTCGTTCACGGACTTGGTCATGTTGTGCTGCCTTTCCTTGCGGCGGCTGCGTTGTTCCGCCGTGGTGATTTTTTGAGGACGCCAGGCTCCGACCTGGCGTTGATCTCAACCATAGACCCATGTACGTGACACGTCAACCACTTAGAAATATGTTTAAATGAATGCATCATGACCAGGAATAGTTCACAGCTGACGCCCTGGGACGGCGCGGAAACACCGGCGGCCCTGGGAGCGAAGCACAATCCGAAGGACGGCACGGCACAGCCCGACACCCAGCAGGCACACCAGAACCCAGCGCAGGACGTGCGCTGGCTGACCGACGAGGAACAGCAGGTCTGGCGCCAATGGCTGGACCTCGGCGCCCGCATCACCAATGCGCTCAGCCGCGAACTGCAGCTCGACAGCACCATTTCGCTGGCCGACTACGAGGTATTGGTCTACCTGTCCGAATCGCCGGATCACCGGCAGCGCGTCGTGGCGCTCGCCGAGGCCATCAAGTGGGAGCGCTCGCGCCTGTCCCACCAAATCACCCGCATGGCCAAGCGCGGGCTTGTCCGCCGCGAGTCCTGCGATAACGACGGCCGCGGCGCCTTCGTGATCCTCGAGGAGCAGGGGCTGGAGGCCATCACCGCCGCAGCACCCGGACACGTCGAGGCCGTACGCCACATGATGTTCGACGGGCTGAGCGCAGAGCAGCTCGCCGCCTTCCGGGACGTGCTCGCCCACATCGAGCCGCAGGTCGCGGACCAGGAGGAGCGCATCGCCGCAGCCCTGGCCACCAAGCGCGGGCGCGGCAAGGCGCGGAACTAAGAACTAAGAAGAACTAGCCCGCGCGGTACTCGGAGAACTTCGAGTACTGCAGCTGGTGGGCCACCACCACGGTGCCGATCGGGCCACCACGGTGCTTCGCGAGGATGATGTCCGCCTCGCCGGCGCGCTCGTGATCGCGGTTTGCGCTATCCGGGCGGTTGATCAGCATGACCATGTCGGCGTCCTGCTCCAGCGAGCCGGACTCACGCAGGTCGGAGATGCGCGGCAGGGCGTCGTCGCCACGGCTCTCCACACCACGGTTCAGCTGGGAGATCGCCACGACCGGGACGTCCACCTCCTTGGCCAGCAGCTTCAGCTGGCGGGAGAACTCGGAGACCTCCTGCTGACGGGACTCGACCTTCTTGCCCGAGCTCATGAGCTGCAGGTAGTCCACCACGATCAGCGCGATATCGTGCTGCTGCTTCAGGCGGCGCGCCTTCGCGCGGATCTCCATCATCGTGAGATTCGGGGAATCATCGATGAAGATCGGGGACTTGTCGATCTCCCCGATGCGGCGGGTCAGCCGCTCCCAGTCGTCCTCCTCCATCTTGCCGCCACGCATCGCGGAGAGGTGCACCTCCGCCTCGGCGGAGAGGATGCGCATCATGACTTCGGACTTACTCATCTCCAGGCTGAAAAGCACGGAGGCCTTGTTCTGGCGGATGGAGGCCGAACGCATGAAGTCCAGCGCCAGGGTGGACTTACCCACACCAGGGCGAGCCGCGACGATGATCATCTGCCCGCCGTGCAGGCCATTGGTGAGGTCGTCCAGATCCTGGAAGCCGGTGGCGATTCCCTTGGCGGTGCCGCCCTGGGACTCCAGCTCGTCGATCTCATCCAGGGTCGGGTCCAGCAGGCGCTCGAAGACCTCGTAGTCCTCACTGGTCGCGGAGTTCGTCAGCGCGAACATCTCCTGCTGGGCGTTGTCCACCACGGACTCCACCTCGGCACCCTCGATGCCGGAGTAGCCCAGCTGCACGATGCGGGTACCTGCGGTCACGAGGCGGCGCAGCGTGGCCTTCTCCTTGACCAGGTTGGCGTAGTAACCCACGTTCGCACTGGTCGGGGTCTTGGACATGATGGACTGCAGGTACGGCGCGCCGCCGATCTGCTCGAGCTTGCCATCCCGGTCCAGGCGCCCGGCGACGATGACCGGGTCGACCTCCTTGCCCTCGCCATAGAGGCGGACGATGACGTCGAAGATCGTCTGGTGGGCGGGACGGTAGAAGTCGTCCATGACGAGGACCTCGACGACCTCGCTGATGGCGTCCTTGTTCATCAGCATGCCGCCGAGCACGCCCTGCTCCGCCGCGACGTTCTGTGGCATCTCGCGGCCCAGGTCCTGGAATTCTTCACGACGTCCACCCGAACGCCCGGATCGGCGCTGGCCGGATCCGAAGTTATTGCGGGCAGGCGCGGCGGAGCTCCACGCACCCCCACCGCTATCCGGGTGCGGGGCGTGGTCCTCCTCCGGTGGTGGCGGCAGGAGTTCTGCGCCATCGTCGAAAGACATTCCACCCATATTGCTCTCCATCGTGCCTCCGCGTGCTTAATCAGGCTCGGTTATCACCCTAGCCAGCGCTGCGGACAAACCCGATTCGGCAGCCCAGTGCATTCTAATTCTTGTTCTTCAGATGACCGATTCTGGGCCGATTCAGCGTGCCCCCGAAGGAGTTATCCACAGGCTGTTGTGGATAGTTCTGTGTATGGCGTGTGGATGATGTGTGGACAAATCCACAAGCCCCAGGTCAGCTTGTGGATGAACTGTGGATCAGCCTGTCCATAACTATTATACCTGGCTATTTGCGCAGGTAGAGAGCTTTTTCATTAGTCTTCGAAAAACAGACCCCCCTGTGGATAACTCTCGAAAATACCTATAAGTGCAGCTCAATATGGCGTGTCCCCCACAACCCTCACCCACCGCTATACCCCCCGAAATTACAAATTCTTTAGGCCTTCGCGGGCAGTTATCCACATCCTTGCCCACACCGCGCAATGCCCCTGAATACACCAAGCCCCCGGCGGGATCATTCCCGGCCGGGGGCCTCGTGCTTGCTGTTGTCTATGTTTGCGTTCCGGCGTTCATCGCAGCAGCGCCGCTCGCCTGTGCGGCGGCCTGCACACCAGCCAAAACGCGGTGAAAAATGAGCCTGTCCCAACGCCATCGTGCATGGGCGGTTCCAACCCGACCCCTGGGTGTCTAAGCCAGAGGCATGGAAGGCCGGACCCGCCGTAAAACCGGTTGTCTAGGCCGGCGAAGGTCAGCGAGGGCTTAAGCGCACAGCGTTCAGACGGCGCGGCACCTGCCACCCGCCTCGGCGCTGGGCGCCAGGCTGCTTCTGCGATTACTTATCGGCGTCGACCACTGCGAACTCGAGGTTCGCGGTCATGCCGGAAACTAGCTTCACATCCACGGCGTACTTGCCCGTGTTCTTGATGCTGTTCTTTGGCAGCTTGATGGCGTGCTTGTCCAGCTTCGGACCGCCTGCGCGTTCAACAGCTGCGACGACGTCTGCGGAGGTCACGGAGCCGAACAGCTTGCCGCCCTGTGCGGTGCGCACCGGCACCTGAACAGCGGACAGCGCCTCGAGCTCTGCCTTGACCGCCGATGCGTGCTCCTGGTCGCGGATAACGCGATCAGCCTTGGCACGCTGGATGTCCTTGATCTGCTTCTCTGCGCCGCGGGTCGCAACGATGGCGTAGCCGCGTGGCAGCAGGTAGTTACGTCCGTAACCAGCCTTGACTTCAACGATGTCGCCGGGGACACCGAGCTTGTCAACGGCGGTGGTGAGGATCAGCTTCATGATCCAACCCTTTCGTTGTGCATGGAGTGTTGACGTGAACAGTGATTATTGCTTCTGGCGGCCGGTCTGCCGGTCACCAGCGCTCATCAATTGGTTCAGAATGGCGGCTCTTCGTCGCCGACACCGAAATCAGTTTGAGGTGCAGAGTTCCACGGGTCATCGGCATTGGAGGCATTCTGCCCACCGAAGCCACCCTGGTTCTGCTGGCCACCCATGCTCTGCCCAGAGCCGGAGCCCTGGTTGAATCCGCCCTGGCCACCCTGGTTTCCACCAAAGCCGCCCTGGCCACCCTGACCGAAGTTGGAGCCGCCGCCCTGGTTTCCACCAAAGGACTGCCCGCCACCACGGGGGTTGCGCTGTACCTGCGCGGTCGCGTACTTCAGGGACGGGCCGACCTCGTCGGCCTCCACCTCGAAGACGGTGCGCTTCTCGCCCTCGCGGGTCTCGAAGCTCCGCTGACGCAGCCGACCAGTGACAACCACACGGTCGCCCTTGTTCAGCGAGTTGGCAACGTTCTCCGCGGCCTGGCGCCAGATGTTGCAGGTGAGGAACAGTGCCTCGCCGTCGACCCACTGGCCTGCCTGCGCGTCGTAGCGCCGCGGGGTGGATGCGACTCGGAAGCTGGCGACTGCGGCACCCGACTGGGTGTAGCGCAGCTCCGGATCAGCAACTATGTTGCCGACCAGGGTAATTGGGGTATCTCCCGGTGCCATTGATAGTTCCTTTCAGCTGGGGTTATGCAGTTAAGGCCAGGTTAATCGCCTGCGCCCCGTGCTGCATGGGTGAAGCTGATTTCTTACTTGTCCTTGCGGAGCACCTTGGTGCGCAGGACGTTGTCGTTGAGGTTGAGCACGCGGTCGAGCTCGCGCACAGTGTCCGACTCGCAGGTCAGGTCGAGAACGATGTAGACGCCCTCTTCCTTCTTCTGGATCGGGTACTCAAAGCGGCGCTTGCCCCAGACATCAACCTTGTCGACCGAGCCCTTTTCCTCGCGGACAATGTTCAGGTACTTGTCCAACGATGGGGCTACGGTGC
Organism: Corynebacterium sp.; assembly: GCF_030152825.1. Taxonomy (GTDB): domain Bacteria; phylum Actinomycetota; class Actinomycetes; order Mycobacteriales; family Mycobacteriaceae; genus Corynebacterium. The sequence continues at coordinate 11,893 of NZ_JASLIP010000020.1, read as the reverse complement.
GCTCATCCTGGGAAGGATCGACGATGATCATGACTTCGTATTGACGCACGGACCTCATCACCTCCTGTGGTCTAGTGTTTCGGCCATGCTTATTTGGGCATGGCAGGAGGGTCGTTGCGTCAGCAACCTGGCCAGTGTACCCCGCTGCCTGCGGAAATGGAAAATCCGCGACCACAGCCCCCGTTGCTCCCCGCGCTCCCCCGTCCGGCCTTCCCAGGGCCTGGTTATTTATTGATCGATGCCCAGCCCACGGCCAAGGTGACCGGGATGATCGTCATGAAAACGATCGCGATGGAAAACAGCAGGATGATGACGTTTTTGGGCTTCTGCGCGTGGAAGCTGTAGAACGCCGTGCCGAAGAAGATGAATCCGATGAGGATGCTGCCCATCCCCAGGTACAAGGACATCGACATTGCCGCTCTAACTCTCCCTTAGTCCGTTGCGGGCGCTGCCTCGCTGTGGTTCTTCCCAGCGGGCTGCTTCTTTGCCGTGGTTGCGCCAATTTCTTTTTCCGACGTCAACCGCCTCGCGCCCGGCTCCTTAGCCGCCAGGATACCCGCCAGCGGGTCTGCTCCCGAATGCGCGGCGCGCACCAGGTCGCCCTGCCTGCCCGGCGCGGTCAGGCGCCCGTCGGTCTGCAGCATGTCACGGATGACGATCACCGCCATCGCGATCAGCAGGCCCAGGCGCAGCACCGTCACGCTGTCGACCAGCCAATTCGGTGCCGCCTCCTCGGCGGGGAGGAATTGCCACATCCGCAGGTACCAGTAGCCGGCCTCGATGGTGGCCCAGATGAAGTACAGCCGCCAGCAGGGCAGTGCCAAGGCGATCAGCGGCACCAGCCAGATGGAGTACTGCGGGCTCCACACCTTGTTCGTCAGCAGGAAGGCGAGCACCGCAAGGAAGGCGACCTGCGCGACCCGGGGCGTCGTCCTCAAATAGAAGACGACGAACCAGCCCAGGGCGACCAGGGCGACGAGCAGCAGCCCGGTGGTGATGTAGTTGAGCGTCTCCACGCCCTCGATGGCCTTGGAGGGCGAGCCACCGTCCCAGGCCTCCTTGCCGGTGATGTGGGCAATGACCGCGTAGATGGTCGAGCCCTCGTAGCCACGAACGGAGTTCAGGCGGAAGAACTCACCCCAGCCGCGGGGCGCGGCGATCATCACCGGGGCGTTGAGCAGCGCCCAGCTGCCGATCGCGCCACCCAGCATGCGGCCCAGCTCGCGCCACGCGCGGGTCTTCAGGCACAGCAACAGCAGCGCCCCCAGGATGAAGGCGGGCCAGAGCTTCGCGGCCACCCCAAGCCCGCCGAGCACGCCCGCGAGCAGGGGCTTGTGATTCGCCCAGGCGGCCAGGCAACCCACCGCGAAGACGATGGAGAGCAGGTCGAAGTTCGTGAAGGCGTGGACGATGACCAGCGGGGAGGCAGCCATGAGCATCGCGTCCCAGGTGCGCGCCCCCGTCAGGCGGGTCAGCAGCGCCACCCCGATCAGCCAGCACAGGGCCAGACCAATGGAGGAGACGGCGAAGAAGACCACCGAGGCGGGAACCGGCGGCAGGCCCAGGGAATCCCAGGCAGCGTGCACCGGCCGGGCGAGTGCCGCGGCGAGGAATTGATAAAACCCGGAGAGCACCGGGTACTCCATCCACCGCTCCACCCCATCGGTGGTGATGGACTGGAAATACGGGACGGTCAGGGTATCCAGGCCGCGGCCGCCGAACAGCGGGATCTGGTCCGAGTAGCAGGCCGCGGTGTACTGGGGGCGACCTGACCAGTCCAGGTGGGCCTGGCCCTCGGCATTGACATTGCCGCGCAGGCACGGGGCCTTCTGCAGCCAGCCGAGAATGAGGAAGAAACCCGCAGTCGCGAGGATCGCTAGCTGCGGGTTCCACCGGGGCGCCACCGCGTGGCGGTCACGGTTGGCCATTTAGCCCAGGAGGTCGTCGATGATCTGGCCGAGATCCGGGGCCGGCGGGGCGCCCCCACCGGTATTCCCGCCACCCTGGCGCGGAGGCGTGGCCGGCTCCGGCTGCGGAGCCGGGGCTTCCTGCTCTGGCTGCTCCTGTTCCTGCGGCTGCTCAGGCTGCGGGTTCTCCGGCTCGACGTAGCTGCCGGAGTCCGGAACACCGGCCGCGGCCTCGCCGCCGGAGCCCCAGTTCTCGATCGGGTCGTCGACCAGGGAGCGGTCCATCACGTTCTTCCAGATGGTGGCCGGCATACCGGAGCCGTACATGGTCCCGCCCCACTGGTCGACCAGCGGACGGTTGTCCACGGTGCCGAGCCACACAGCGGTGGCCAACTGCGGGGTGGAACCGATCATCCAGGCGTCCTTGTTTTGGCCGGTATCGCCGAGCTGGGCGGTACCAGTCTTCGCTGCAGACGGGCGGCCGTTGGCCAGGTCGTTGCCGTTGGAGTAGCCCGCGATCGGGCCCATCGCCTCGATGACGGCGTTGGCGATCTCCTTGTCGATCACCTGGTCACCCTCCGGCTTGGTGTTGTCGAGCAGGACCTCACCGTTGGAGTTCTCCACCTTCTCCACGAAGTGCGGGCGGTGGAAGACACCCTCGTTGGAGAGGGTCGCCAGGCCGGCGGCCATGTCCATCGGACGGGACTGGTACTGGCCCAGGACGATGCCCTCGTACGGCGTGCCGCCGTCTTCCTGCAGGGTCTTGCCGTAGCCCGGCAGCTCCTCGGCCACGCCCAGGCGGTGGGCCATGTCGGCCACGGCCTGCGCGCCCCCGTCGAGGGAACGGGTCAGGCGGATGAAGGAGGTATTCAGGGACATCTTCAGCGCCTGCGCGATGGAGCAGGTGCCACAGGATTCGCCGCCGACGTTCGTGACCTCGGTCTGGCCGGTGGTCACCGGGGAGGAGTCGAAGTTGTCGTAGATCGACCCACCCTGGTCCAGGTAGGCGGCGAGGCCGAAGATCTTGAACGTGGAGCCGGTCTGCATCGGCGCGTTGGCGTAGTCCCAGCCGACCGGGTCGTCGCCGCCGTAGTAGCCGCGCACCCCGCCGGTCTTCGGGTCGATGGAGACGACCGCGCCGCGGATGCCCTCCATCGCGCCCTCGAACTGCTGGTGAACCTCGTCGACGACCGACTCCTGGACCTTCGGGTCGATCGTGGTGGTGATCTTCAGGCCGCCGGTGTTGACCTGGTTTTCGTTGATACCGGCTTCCTCAAGCTCGCGGATGACTGCCTGCTTGATCAGCCCGTTGGTGCCCTTAGCCTGGTGCACCTGCCCTGCCTTGGCCGGGTCCTGGGCCTTCGGGTACTCCGCGTTGTCGCGCTGCTCCTGGGTGATCGAGTCCATGCCGAGCATGCCGTCGAGCACGTAGTTCCAGCGGGATTCCGCGCGCTCGCGGTTGGTCCACGGGTCGAGCACGCTCGGGGACTGGATGGACGCGGCGAGCACCGCGGCTTCCTCGACGGTGAGGTCCTTGACGTCCTTGTTGAAGTAGGCGTGCGCGGCGGAGTTGATGCCGTAGGCGTTGCGCCCGAAGTAGATGGTGTTGAGGTAGGCGCCAAGGATCTCGTCCTTGGACCACTCGCGGGCCATCTTGGAGGAGATCACCAGCTCCTTGACCTTACGGGTGATGCTGAGCTCATCGCCGACCATGGCGTTCTTCACGTACTGCTGCGTGATGGTGGAGCCACCGCCAGCGCTGGCGTTACCGGTGAGCTGGCCGAGCGCGGCGCGGCCGAAGCCGGTCAGGGAGAAGCCGGGGTTGTCGTAGAAGTCCCGGTCCTCCGCGGCGAGGACGGCCTCGCGGACGTGCTCCGGGATCTCGGAGACGTCCACGTTGGTGCGGTTGCCCTCGGGCGGGATGATGCGCGCGAGCTCCGTCTTGTTGTCGGAGGCCATGATGTAGGAAACCTGGTTGTTGACCAGCTCCTCTGGCTCCGGGACCTTGGTCACGGAGTAGGCGGTGAAGAAGGCCACGACGGGCACGATGACGGCGACCGCGATGAGCGCGGTGAATCCCACCAGGACTTTCTTGCGGAATTCGCTATCGCGCCAGTGGTTCTTCTTGCGTGCCCGCGCGACGTAGTTGCCGCTGCGGACAGAGCGCCCTGAGCCGGACCCGTTCTTGTTCGGGCCTGGCTTCGCGGCGTTGTTCTTGCGGTGCGGCGGCTGAGTGTTCTTACTCAACGAGCTATGTCTCCTCATTGAAAAGGGCAGTCGATTTTCATTACTTTACGCGGTCGCCCCCGTGCTTTGCACCTTTCGCGCGCCACTTTCGTCACAGAAGTTTACTGCCTCCCCATCCGCGCGGCCCGTTTTTTCCCGGCCTGTCCCGCTTTCCTGGGTCCCCCTCCCCTACCTTTTAGGACGCCACCCCGGGCCGGCACTTAATCGGTTTACCGGCGGCTCTTGATCGGTCAACCGCTGTAAGCGTCCCAAGTGCCGAGGTCAGCGACCTTAAGTTGTTTAGCTATGAGCAATAATTCGACTTCCCCCGCAGCGGCCGAGGGCCGCACGGTCAATATCGCGATCGTCGGCCTCGGCAACTGCGCCACCTCCCTGGTTGAGGGCCTTGAGTTTTATAAGGACGCCGCCCCGGATGCTGAGATCCCGGGCCTAATGCACACCGTTTTCGGCGAATACCACGTCGCGGACGTCAAGGTCGTCGCCGGTTTCGACGTCGACGCGGACAAGGTCGGCAAGGACGTCTCCGAGGCGCTGTACTCCGGCCAGAACCAGACGATCAAGATCGCAGACATCCCGCACCTCGGCGTCGAGGTCAAGCGCGGACCCACCTACGACGGCCTGGGCCGTTACTACCAGGAGTCGATCGAGGAGTCCTCGGTGGAGCCGGTGGACGTCGTCGCTGAGCTGAAGAAGGCGGAGGCGGACGTCGTCGTCAGCTACCTGCCGGTCGGCTCGGAGGAAGCGGACCGCTTCTACGCGCAGTGCGCCATCGACGCTGGCTGCGCCTTCGTCAACGCCCTGCCGGTGTTCATCGCCTCCGACCCGGAGTGGGCGCAGAAGTTCCGCGACGCGGGCCTGCCAATCATCGGCGATGACATCAAGTCCCAGGTCGGCGCGACGATCACCCACCGCGTGCTCGCCCACCTCTTCGAGGAGCGAGGCGTGCGCCTGGACCGCACGATGCAGCTGAACGTCGGCGGCAACATGGACTTCAAGAACATGCTGGAGCGCGAGCGCCTGGAGTCGAAGAAGATCTCCAAGACGCAGGCGGTGACGTCCAACCTGAAGACCTCCCCGCTGGCGGGCAAGGTGCACGACAAGAACGTGCACATCGGGCCGTCGGACTATGTGGGCTGGCTGGACGACCGGAAGTGGGCCTACGTGCGCCTGGAGGGCTCCGCCTTCGGCGAGGTGCCGTTGAACCTGGAGTACAAGCTCGAGGTGTGGGACTCCCCGAACTCCGCGGGCATCATCATCGATGCTGTTCGCGCCGCGAAGATCGCCCTGGACCGCGGCGTTTCCGGCCCGGTTGAGGCGGCGTCCAGCTACCTGATGAAGTCCCCTCCGACGCAGCTGCCGGACGATGTGGCGCGCACCCAGCTGGAGGAGTTCATCTCCGGCGGGATCGCCTAAACCGCCCCAGCTTCTCGGCTGGGGCTTCCGCACAGTCGGCTTCACGAACCGCTACCCCCGGGATGCTGCACAAGCCCCCCGGGGGTAATGTTTCCCGTGATAAGGGACTATCTGGTACTCGATAGTTTTGCACGGACAACACTCAGGTAGATTGGACAATATGCCACGTTCAAAAATGGACATCGCCCGGGATCTTCGCCCGAGCCTCACGCGCCTCTACCTGCTGTACTTCCGTAAGACGGAGCAGTCGAACATCTCGCAGGCCCAGCTGTCGATCATGATGATCCTGGACAGCGAGGGCCCCATGCGCATTTCTCAGATCGCTGCGATGGAATCCATCCGCATGCCGACGGCTTCCAACGCCGTCAACCAGCTCGAGACGATGGGGCTGGTCCACCGCGTTCGGGACGTCAGCGACCGTCGCGGCGTGCGCGTTCAGCTCACCGACAAGGGGCGGGAGGAGCTGCACGACCAGGAGGGGGCTCGCAGCATCCAGCTCGCCAGCATGCTGGAGAACCTCAGCGAGCAGGATCTGCAGACCGTCGACGATTTCATTCCGGTCATCGACACCATCCTGGAGCGGTACTCTGAGGATGAGGAGCCCGCTAACCCAGCCGATCCCGCGAAGTAGCGCCAACCACTGATTGGGACGGGGAGCTCAACGCTGTGGCACCGAAGAAAACGAAGAAGTCCCGCACCGCTAAGAAGGCCTTCCGCCCGCCGACGCTTGCCAAGCCGGTGAGCGCGCCGCGCGTGAACCGTGCGCTGCGCGTGCTGGTGGCGTGGCCACCGCACGCCGGAAGCGTGGGCGAGGACCTGGCGCGTACTGTCGCCTGGATCTCGCAGGAGAACCCACTGGTCGTGCGCACCGCGACGGTGATCTCGCAGACCTGGCCACAGACGGACGTCCCCGCCGCGTCGCCGGATCAGGCGGACCTCTACCCCACCGCGAGCTTGGATCTCTACCCCACCAACCCGGACACCAGCCGCAGCCACGGCACGCCAGGCACCGGGATGGGCGCGGCCGAGGCGCTGGGCGCCCCGGTCGCCGGGTCGGCCAGCCCCACCACCTTTACGGAGGCCCGGGAGGCCTTCAATACGTGGCTGAAAGCAGAAATGACCGCCGCGGGCGAGTCCGCACGCACCGCGTTGCTGGCCGCTGGGGTGCCCAAGAAGATGCTGGACGAAGAGCAGCTGGCGATGGTCTACAGCGACCACTCCGAGACCAGCCGCCTCATCGAGGCCGGCGAGGAATTCGGGGCGGATATGATTCTGTTGGGCTCGCAGGCCGATTCGCCGGACGGGCGCTACCGGATGGGCTCCACCGCGGATGCGCTGCTGCATTGCTCCCCGCTGCCACTGATGCTCGTGCCGCGGAACCTGGCGTTCTCGAAGGCGGGGCCCACCCGCGTGAACTGCGCTTATGTGGATACCGAGCAATCCCGGCAGGCACTGCGCCACGCCTCGGACCTCGCGCAGCGGTGGGACGTGCCGCTGCGCCTGGTGGCCTTCTCCCCCGCCGGGGTCTCGTTGGACCCCACGCAGGTCGCCTTCGGCGACGCGATGGATGCCGCGAGTGCTGGCAGTGCTGGGGCTGGCAGTGCTGCAGCCCCGTTGGCGGAGGCCTGGCAGGTGCAGGCCAAGGAGCTGCTGGAGCGCGGCCGGAAGCGCGCGCTCTCCCGCCACCCGGAGCTGGAGGTCACCACGAAGACCGGCATCGGCGCGAGCTGGGAGGAGGCCGTCGGCGCGATCAAGTGGCGAAAGGGCGACCTGATGGTCATGGGCTCCAGCGTGTTGGGTGATTTCAACCGCGTGTTCATCGGCCCATCCACGAACCAGATCCTGCGGCACGTGCCGGTGCCGGTGTTCCTCAGCACGGTCTAGCCCACGGTCTAGCTAGTCTGTGGCACGCGACCAGTTGTTTCCGCGCCCCACACCACTACCCCGCCCGGGTTATGCTGCCCGGCGCGGTATTGGCAGCAGGGTTTATCTTTGTGGCCGGGATCTCTTAAGGTTGGGAGCTACCAGGACTTTCACTGAAGGAGAGGGTAATCGTGAGTACGTTGGGCCCGGAACACCCGGAAAATCGCGCCGAGCTGCCGCCGGAGGACCTCCCGCCGCAGACCGCCGGTCGCCCGAAGCTCACCGAGCTCGATTATGAGGCCGATCCCCTCGCCCGGTTGGAGCGCAATAACCGCTCGACGAAGCAGGCGATCATCTTCTTCTTCGCCGTCCCGGGCATCGCCGCTGTGCTCGCGTTGGGTACGGCGATCATCTCCCGCATCGTGGGCGGCCCTTATTGCGACGCCGATTCTTCCGCCTGGCTGTGCACCGAGGGCTTCCGACTATTCTTCCACATCGCCCCAGCTCTCGTGTGCTTTTTCGGGCTCTTCGGCGCGGCGTATATCTGCTACTACAAGTGGAAGCGCCACCAGCGCTGGCGCCCGTGGATCGCGGTGATCTGGTTCATCATGCCAGTGGCGATCGGCTGGTCGGTCAACAGCGCCGCGATGCTGATCCTCAACGCCTAAGACCCAGCGCTCCCCACATCCCCAACGGGCCCCGAGGGGCAAAGCTCCAGCGCAAGCCCCCAGATCAAGGCCGCCCGGCCCCCTCCCGGGTGGCCTTTCGCGTTACTTCGCGACGATATTGATCATGCGGCCCGGCACGACGATGACCTTCTGTACCGTCTTGCCCCCGATGTGGCCCTGCACGGTTTCGTCGGCCAGCGCCGCGGCTTCCAGGTCCTCGCGGGAGGCATCCGCGGCGACCATGATGCGGGCGCGGACCTTGCCCATGATCTGAACGGGCATCTCGATCTGGTCGTCGACCAGCCAGTCCTCTTCCCACGCCGGGTAAGGCACGAAGGCCACGGAGGCCTCGTCCTGGGTCAGGCCGGAACCCTGACCTGCGCCGCCAGCCAGCAGGCCGGAGGCCACAGCCCCGCCCAGCGCCTGCCACAGCTCCTCGGCCAGGTGCGGGGCCACTGGGGCGAGCATCAGCGCCAGCGCCTCCGCCGCCGCGCGCGGCACCGAGGCATCCGCCGCTGCACCCTGCGCGCCACCGGCACCAGCCGCGCCGTACTGCTTCGTCAGGTAGTTGACCAGCTCGATCAGCTTCGCGACGGCCGTGTTGTTGTGCAGGTTGGTGTAGTCCTCGTGGACTCCCGCCAGCGCGCGGTTCACCGCACGGCGGTCCTCATCCGGCAGCGAGGCCAGCGTGTTGACGTCCTCGTCGACGACCGCCTTGCCGGTCGTCTCGTCCACGACCAGGCGCCAGGCGCGCTGCAGGAAACGCTGCGCACCGACGACGTCCTTCGTCGCCCACGGGCGGGAGGTGTCCAGCGGTCCCATGGACATCTCGTAGACACGGAGGGTGTCTGCGCCGTAGTTATCGCAGATCTCGTCCGGGGAGACGGAGTTCTTCAGGGACTTGCCCATCTTTCCGTACTCCTGCTGGACCGGAGTTTCCTCGCCAGTCTCTGGGTTGATGTGCACGAATGCGCCGTCGCGCTCCACGACCTCCGCGGCCGGCATGTAGACGCCGCGGGAGTCGGTGTAGGCGTAGGCCTGGATGTAGCCCTGGTTGAACAGGCGGTGGTAGGGCTCGAAGGAGCTGACCACGCCCAGGTCGAAGAGCACCTTGTGCCAGAAGCGGGAGTACAGCAGGTGCAGCACCGCGTGCTCCACGCCGCCGACGTACAGGTCCACACCACCGGACGGGTTGCCCTCGCGCGGGCCGACCCAGTAGCGCTCATTTTCGATGTCTACCAGCGCGTTATCGTTATTCGGGTCGATGTAGCGCAGCTGGTACCAGGAGGAACCCGCCCACTGCGGCATGACGTTCGCGTCGCGGTAGTAGGTCTGGGTGCCGCGGCCATCGCCGAGGTCCAGCTCGACCTCGATCCACTCGCGGGCCTTGGCCAGCGGGGGCTGCGGCTCGGTGTCCTGGTCTTCCGGGTCAAAGGCGACCGGCTTGTAGTCCTCGACATCCGGCAACTCCACCGGGAGCATGCTCTCTGGCAGTGGGTGGGCGACCCCGTCGGCGTCGTAGACGATGGGGAAGGGCTCGCCCCAGTAGCGCTGGCGGGCGAACAGCCAGTCGCGCAGCTTGAACTGCACCTTGCCGTGGCCGTAGCCCTTCTCCTCGAGCCACTCGGTGGTGGTGGCCTTCGCCTCTGCCAGGGCGAGGCCGTTGATGTCGAGCCCCTCGGCGTTTGCGCTGTTCACAGCCTTGCCGCCCTCGGTGTAGGCGGCGGTGAGCTGGCCGTCCTCGCCCTTCTCGCCGCCGGCGACGACCTCGCGGATCGGCAGGCCGGAGGCGGTGGCGAAGTCGAAGTCGCGCTCGTCGTGGGCCGGGACCGCCATGATGGCGCCGGTGCCGTAGCCCATGAGGACGTAGTCGGCGATGAAGACGGGCACCTGCTCGCCGTTCACCGGGTTGGTGGCGTACGCGCCGGTGAACACGCCGGTCTTTTCCTTGTTTTCCTGGCGCTCCAGGTCGGACTTCGCGGCGATGGACGCGCGGTAGGCGGCGACGGCCTCGGACGGGCTGCCCTTGCCGAAGGTCCAGCGCTCATCGGCGCCTGCGTAGGCGGCCTGCGGGGAGCCGGCGGCGTCCTCAGCTGCGGAAACGAGGGTGTCGACGAGCTCGTGCTCGGGAGCGAGCACCATGTACGTCGCCCCGAAGAGGGTGTCCGGGCGGGTGGTGAAGACCTCGATCGGGCCTGCGGCGGAAGAGAACGCGAGCTGCGCGCCGCGGGAACGGCCGATCCAGTTGCGCTGCATGGACTTGACCTTCTCCGGCCAGTCCAGGAACTCCAGGTCCTCGAGCAGGCGGTCGGAATAGGCGGTGATGCGCATCATCCACTGCTGCAGGTTCTTGCGGAAGACCGGGAAGTTGCCGCGCTCGGAGCGGCCCTCGGCGGTGACCTCCTCGTTCGCCAGCACGGTGCCCAGGCCCGGGCACCAGTTGACGGTGGAGTTGGAGCGGTAGACCAGGCGGTAGCCATCGATGATCTCCTGGCGCTCGGCCTCGGTCTTCTCTGCCCAGTCGGCGTGCTCGGCCTCGAGCTTCGGGATGAGCTCAGAGATCGGGCGGGCGCGGCCCTTCAGCGTGGCGGGGTAGCCCGGCGCGGGCTCGGCCTCCGGGTCGAACCAGGAGTTGTAGATCTTGAGGAAGATCCACTGGGTCCAGCGGTAGAACTCGCGGTCGGTGGTGGCGACGGCGCGGCGCTTATCGTGGCCCAGCCCCAGGCGACCCAGCTGGCGCTCCATGTTCTCGATATTCGCCATGGTGGTGGTGCGCGGGTGGGTGCCGGTCTGGACGGCGTACTGCTCGGCGGGCAGGCCGAAAGCGTCGTAGCCGAGGGTGTGCAGCACGTTCTTGCCGGTCATGCGCTGGAAGCGGGCGTAGACATCGGTGGCAATGTAGCCCAGCGGGTGGCCGACGTGCAGCCCGGCGCCGGAGGGGTAGGGGAACATATCCTGCACGAAGACTCGGTCTTCCGGCAGCTTCTGCCCGTCGGTGGCGAGGTCGCCGACGGGGTTGGGGGCGTTGAAGGTGCCGTGCTCGGCCCAGTGCTTTTGCCACCGCTGCTCGATATCCGCGGCGAGAGCGGGGGAGTAGCGGTACGGGGTCTGGTCGGACGTGTCAGCTGGGGTGTTCATGGTTGGTCATTCTAATAGACGGGGTAATAGACTGAACCGCATGATCGTGCTCACCATCCTGCTGGTTATCCTCGCCCTCGCCGTGCTGACGGTGGGGCTGCTCGGTTTTATCGAGAAACTGCCTGGTAACGGGGTGGTTGGCCTGCGTATCCCGGAGGTTCGGAAGTCCCCCGAGAACTGGGTTTTGGCGCACAAGATCGCGGGCCCGGCGTGGATGGGCGCCGGTGCGGCGCTGCTGGGTGCAGCACTGCTGACGACGGGGATCGGTGGCTGGATGTGGCTGGTCTTCGCGCTGTTGATCGTGGGGGCGCTGTTCCTGATCGGGATGGGTTCTGCGATGGCGGCGTCCACGATGGCTCGCCTGGAGCACCTGCGTGGTCAGGAGGCCGAGGAGGCGCGGGCCGCCGAGGGGTGCTGTTCCTCTGGTTCTTCTTCCAACGACGACGCCTCGGCTGGCGGTTGTGAGCCGACGGCGGAGGAATGTGCGTCGGGGAATGCGTGCGGTAGCTGCTCGCTGAATGGCGCGTGCGAGGGCGGGGGAGCGGCCTTCGACGCTGGTCAGGGTGCTGGCGCTGGCGCTGGTGCTGGGCAGAGCGCGCAGCAGGCTGCAGCGAAGCCCGCGCTGGATCTGGATGCGGCCCGCCGCGCGGTGGCGGA
>NZ_JASLIP010000095.1 GCF_030152825.1 Corynebacterium sp. | reverse complement strand
GGAGCATAAGGTCTGTGGAATGCGCAGAAGTTCGGGCAGCGCTCTCGGCGCGGCTAGACGGCGAGGACGCCGCGGTGCCGGGAGAGATCGTGGACGCCCACGTGGCCCAGTGTGAGGAGTGCCAGGCGTGGTACGCGCAGGTGACCGCGATCGGGCGCGACCTGCGGCTGCGGGCCAACCCGCCTGCGCCGACCCAGGGCGCTGGCGCGGATCTCGCGGCCAAGGTGCTGCAGGCGGCCGAGGAGCTCCCGGATGTCGGTGGCGATATTCGCCGGCGGCAGCTGCCGCTGCTGGGAGCACGCATCGCGCTGTCGGTGCTCGCGGTCGTCTATTTCCTTTGGGCGATCCTCCTGTTTGCTGGCTCGACCGCGGGCACCGCGGATCCCGCGCAGCTCTACGAGGCGATCCGGCCGGGGGAGGGTCCGCAAGCGGGGGCCGCGGATCCGGAGCTCGCGAAATACATGATCGATGCGGCCATCAGCCGCTTCGCCCTGGGTGCGGGTCTGGCCTGGGCGTCCTGGGCGCCACGTGCTGCCGGCGGGCTGCTGCCGATCTACCTGGGGATGTGGGCCTTCGGCGGGGGCTTCGCGACCCGCGACATCATCATGGGGCTGGCGGGTGGCACCGGGGTGGACGCGGAGCTCATCGGCAGCCTCGCCATTCACCTCGCTGCGGTGATCGCGCTTGTGACCTGCTGGCTCTCCCGGCACCATACGATCCGGCCGCTGCGTGATTCCTGGCACGTGCTTTCAGCCAAGCCGATGAACTTTTCCGCGGTGGATGCCGAGGAGCATTCTCGCTACTATCCCGGCGATCACCGCCGCAGCTAGCCGACCGAGACCCCTAGTGCCAGGAAGGTAGCCACATGCGGGCTGCCCACTCGGCGGGGCTCAGCGGCATTGCCGTGTACAGCGGCAGGAAGAATAGGAAATTCCACACCGCAAAGCCCAAGTACGCCACCACCAGCACCAGTCCGGCGTGGGCCTGCAACCATGCCACCGGGCGGTGCTTGCTGCTCGGCGCCATGCGCCATCCCAGGACACGGCCGCAGATCAGCGCCAGACCGATGATGAGGAAGGGCGCGAGGTTCAGCGCATAGAAGAGGTACATCTGGCGGTCGGTATTCAGCAGCCACGGCAGGAATCCGGTGGCGAAACCCACGACCGGCACGACCCACACCAGATCCCGGAACCGGGCCAGGCGGTAGCAGCCATAGGCCAGCACCAGCACGGTGGGGAACCAGATCGCCGGCGTTCCAACCAGTAGCTCCACGGTGCGGGTGCCGTCCTCGTGGCTGAGGTTGTAGTACATCAGCCCGCGGGTGGAGGCCAGCCAGGACCAGGGCTTCGATTCCCACGGGTGGTTGTGACCGTTCGAATTGGTCAATTCCGAGTGAAAGCGCAGCACTGACACGTGGTAGTAGAGGAAGTTCAGGAAAGAATCCGGCAGGAATCCCAGCGGGGATTCGGCCAGCGCGGTGGCGTCCTCGACGAGCCCCGACTCCACCGCGTGCCGGTACACGGAGGTCTCGCTGCCGAACCACGCCCGCCAGGACAGCAGGTAGCAGCACACCGGGATGATGACGACCGCGAAGAAGTGCGGCGGGGCGTCCCGAAGCAGCGCCCCCAGCAGCGGACGGCGCACGCCGTAACGCCAACGCCGGTGCGCATCCAGGGCCACGAGAACCACGCCGAAGAAGGCCATGTAGTACAGCCCGGACCACTTGATCGCCAGCGTGCCACCGAGCGCGATGCCGGCGGCGAAGCGCCACCAGCGGAAGCCCAACCGCGGGCCAGCCGGAAAATCCCCGATTCGGCCCTCACGGAACATGGCCCGGTAGCGGCGCTCCATCTCCTCGTGGTCGCGAACCAGGACGTACACGGCGGCCACCAGGAAGAGCGTTTGGAAGTGATCCAACATCCCGGAACGGCTGGTCAGCAGCAGAATGCCATCGGAGAGGGCGAGCACGCCGGCCAGCAAGCCGACCAGGTCCGAGCGGGATAATCGCCGGGCGATGCCCGCGATCAGGCAGACCACCGCCACGCCTGCCAGCGCGGCGCACACCCGCCAGCCGAAGGGGGTATAGCCAAAGACCCCCATTCCGGCAGCCATGATTTCCTTGGCCAGCGGCGGGTGAACGACCAACCCATAGCCGGGGTTATCCTCGATGCCTCCCAGCACCAGGTGATCCCAGCCTCGCAGGATCTGCCAGGCCTGGGGGACATAGTGCTTTTCATCGAAGACCGGGGTGCCGCCGTCGGTGGGGGAGCCCAGATTGACCAGGCGCAGCAGGGCGGCGAACGCGACCAGCAGAAGCTGAATGATCGCCCAGCGGCGCTGGTTCATCCGCTGATTCGGCTGGCCCACGCGGGGCTCAACTGGCCCGGGGGCCGGCACCGGGGAGGTCTTCGTTGTCACAGGGAAAGCTTATCCGATGTGGATTTTGGTTTAAGCGGTGCCATGCTGGTGGCATGAGCCCCGCACCTACGCACTCCCGCACCATTGACGCCCCAGCCCCGGACTTCGGCCACCTGTGGGAACAGGCCTGTGCCAATCCGCCGCTGCCGGACGGCGGCATCATCTTGGCTGCCACGCCCCTGGGCAACCCGCAGGATGCGTCGATCCGACTCCTCCACGCCCTGGCCACCGCGGACGTGATCGCGGCGGAGGACACCCGCCGCAGCCGCGCGCTCGCTGACGCGTTGGGGGTGAGCATTCGCGGCAAGGTACTCTCCAATTTCGATCACAACGAGGAGCATCGCGCCGAGGAGCTCGTCGATGCCGCGGCAGCTGGTCAGCGGGTGCTGGTCATCACGGACGCGGGCATGCCCTCCGTGTCGGACCCGGGTTTTCCCGCCGTGGTCGCAGCCCACCGGCGCGGCGTCCCGGTGACCTGCCTGCCGGGCCCCTCCGCGGTGCCGACGGCGCTGGCGCTCTCCGGGATCGGGGTCGGCCACTTCCGCTTCCTGGGGTTTGCGCCGAGGAAGGACGGACAGCGCCGCCAGTTCTTCGACGCCGCCCGCAGCGGGGACGAGGCCGTCTGTTTCTTCGACTCACCCCACCGGCTGGCCTCCACGCTCGAGATTGCCGCTGAGGTGCTGGGGGCGGAACGGGAGGCGGCCGTGTGCCGGGAGCTCACTAAGACCTTCGAGGAGGTCAAGGCGGGCACGCTCGCGGAGCTCGCCGAGTGGGCA
>NZ_JASLIP010000082.1 GCF_030152825.1 Corynebacterium sp. | reverse complement strand
GGCAGCTGGATCGACCCTGCCAAGCAGCTCGCCACAGTCGCCAACGTGCACGAAAATGGGTAGTGAAACTCGCCAGTGCTCCCCGCGCCAGCGGGGACGGTTCCTGCGCACGCGCAGCCAGCCCGGTATCGTCGGTTTTGTCGGGCAAATCTCCCGGCTCCGCGCTCATTTCGCGGGAGCTCAGCGAGACGAATCGACTGGAGGGCAACAATGGGGATCATTGATAGCGTGGTGGCCTGGGCTGGGGAACATGAGACATTCGTCTTCATCCTTTTCATGCTGCCGTTTGCCGTCGGGCTTGCCTACCTTTTGGGCGATGGCGACACCCACGGCTACTAGCGCGTTGCTCGCGCCTCGCTGCGGCGCAGCTGCCCGCCGTAACCTGTGGCTGTGCATGTGAATTTCACAATATTTATTGCAACTTTCCTAATAGAAAGTATAGTGAGGGCTTCTATCCACTAGCGCTGCTTTAACCTGCAGTGCGACACAGCCACAAGGGGATGTCATTGAAGAACGCGGCGAAGCGCCTCGCGGCAGCAGCGGCCACCATCCTGGCCGCAACCAGCCTCACGCTGGGCACCGGCCAGCCCATCGCTGCGGCGGGCCAGCAGCGGCTCCAGTGGCTCGAGCGGATCCAGTCTTTCCAGCGGGTCGAGTGGTTCCAGCGGCTCCAGCGGTAGCTCGCTGGGCAGTTCCCTCGGCAGCTCGGAGGCTCGGCTCGACCGGCTGAGCTTCAACCAGAACCGCATTATTCGTGGTGGCGCTGGCTTCTGGGTTCAGCGCGCTGACGGCTCCGTCAACCCCTGCACGGTGACCAACGTGGTCCGCAAGAAGAACGTCAACTACGCCGTCACCGCAGGCCACTGCATTTCCGGCCACGTCACGCAGATCCGCCACAAGGGTCAGGTCATCGCGGACGCCGCCGACGTCCGAGTCGGCTGGCACATCGTCCAGGGCGACAAGCGCCCCGGCGGGAACTTCATCAACGACTTCGGCTACTTCCGCCTCAAGCCGCACGTCAAGGTGCAGTACAACGTTGTCCACCTGGATCGGGTCCACCCAGTCCACCAGCCAGCCAGTGCTGCGACCCGCGCAATCCACCGCCGCGCGGTGAGCGCACCCTTCGGCGCCCCGCTGCGTGTCCACCAGGGCATGGTCGGCCGCATCGCCTGCAAGGAAGGCAACACCACCGGCCTGACCTGCGGCCCCATCGTCCGCGTCAACGAAAAGACCCAGGACGTCTCCGGGCTCATCCCGTCCCGCCCGGGGGACTCCGGTTCGCCGCTCTACCTGCTGGGCCGCGACGGCAAGCGCCACCTCATTGGCCAGCTCGCCGGTGGAACCCTCTACACCTACAAGTCCTACGACGGCTACGTCCACAACCTCGCGCGCATCAAGTAACGCCGCGAGCTGGGACGTCGTCGCCAGGGACGTCGCGATGACGGACGTCCTCACCTGGGACGTCGCCCCCTAACGGCCTCCGCCCCTCTACCGGCAGGTGAAGACAAGCCCGCCGGTCAGAGGGGCGTTATCATGCCTGGAGCCTTCGAATAACCAAAATGCTCATAATGTATTAAGTTCTACTTGTAGATATACGGGCATAGTTATCGAAGGGCGTAGCAACCGTGGGGATCAAGAAGTTCGCAGCAAAGCTCGCCGTCGCCGCACTAACCGGAGTGCTCGCACTCGGCGGGGCAGCCACCATCGGGGGAGGGGCGAATAACAGCCTGCTGGCCAGCGCGGATGCCGCACCAGTCGGATCCGGCTTCGCTTTCACTCCCACCGCGAAGGGCGCCTGCACCAGCACCATGGTCATCGCTATCCCCGGCGGCGGTAATACCGTCGACGGTGTGCCGGACTCCCTCCCGCACGGCTTCCTCGTCGGTCAGGTAGCCAACCAGCTCAGCGGGCACGGCATCGCCCAGCGCACCGTCAGCTACCGAGCAACCCCCTTCTTCACGCTGAGCTATGACCAGTCCATGCGCCAGGGCTACCAGAAGGCCCGCCAGCTGATCGCCCAGACCGCAGCGCACTGCCCGAACGCGAAGTTCGCGCTCGTCGGATTCTCCGAAGGCTCGGACATCGCCTCCCACATCATCGCGGATATCAACGCAGGTCGCGGCCCGATCCCGGCCAAGCGCTTCGCCACCGCCGCGCTGATCGCCAACCCACACAACGGCCCGGAGAGCAAGCACAAGGGCGGCACCCTGCGCGACGGGGAGGGCATCCTCGGCGCCATGCGTGGCTACGGCAAGCTCGGCGACCGCGTGCTCGACATCTGCAATATCGACGACTTCGTCTGCAACCGCTACGCCGCCACCCCGGGCACCCGCGAGATCGCCAAGAACGTCCTCCACGCCTCCGCGGCCAATGGCTTCGCTGGACTGAACCCGATGCAGGTCGCGGGCGAGGCCCCACGCATCGCGATGGGCACCCGCCAGCACACGAAGACCTACCAGTTCGTCAGCCCGATTCCGCACGCCGTCGGCCACGTCCTCGCCCACCGCGACCTTCCGAAGGCCGAGGACTAGGGCTAGGACGTCCA
>NZ_JASLIP010000102.1 GCF_030152825.1 Corynebacterium sp. | reverse complement strand
TCGTGGGGAATGTCGATGGCCTTGTGCGGGTCCGTACGCCACGGGTTGCCGGACTCGATGAGGAATTGCTCCACCTGCTCCGGCGTGGCCCGCAGGGTGGGGTCGAAGTCCAGGTAAGCTTTCGTCTCCCGGGCGATGAGGCCGGAGAGGAGCAGCAGGCCGATCAGGTTAGGCAGTGCCATCAGACCATTTGCAAGGTCGGCGAAGGTCCAGGCCAACTCCAGCTCCGTCGTTGCACCAACCACCACGACGCAGGTGAAGAGCATGCGGTAGATGGGCGATGCCCAGTCGCCGAAGACGCGCTGCGCGTTGCGCTCACCGTAGTAGGACCAACCCAGCAGGGTGGAGAAGGCGAAGAAGACCACCGACACGGAGACGATCATGCCGCCCCAGTCGGAGCCCAGGCCGGCGGAGTAAGCACGCGCGGTCATCACGCCTGCCTGGTCGGCGCCGAGCTCCCACACACCCGTCGTCACGATGACGAGGCCGGTCATGGTGACCACGATGATGGTGTCGATGAAAGTCTGGGTCATGGAGACCAGGCCCTGGCGTACCGGGTGGGAGGTCTTCGCTGCAGCGGCTGCGACTGCTGCGGAACCCATGCCGGACTCGTTGGAGAAGATGCCTCGCGCGAAACCCATCTGCATCACGATGATGATGGAGGATCCGATGAACCCGCCCACCGCAGAGGTGCCGGTGAAGGCGTCGCTGAAGATCATGCCGAACGCAGCTGGGATCTCGGCGGCGTGCTTGATGAGCACGATGATGCCGCCACCCAGGTAGATCACGATCATCATCGGCACGAAGCCGGAGGTCACCGTGCCGATGGACTTGATGCCGCCCATCAGTACAGCGCCGATACCGACGAAGAGGAAGACCGCGGTCAGGCGTGGATCGATATCGAAGGTGTCCTTCAGCCCCTCGGCCACGGCGTTGGCCTGGGTGAGGTTACCGATGCCGAAGGACGCGATGACCGCAGCGATTGCGAAGAACCAGGCGAGGAACTTGCCCAGCCCGCCCTTGATGCCGTGCTCCAGGTAGCGCTGCGGGCCGCCGGAGATGTTGCCCTTCTTATCCGTGGTGCGGAAACGAACGCCCAGGAAGGCCTCGGCGTACTTGGACGCCATGCCGACTAGGCCGGTGACCCACATCCAGAACAGCGCGCCGGGGCCACCGATGGACAGTGCGGTAGCAACACCGACGATATTGCCCACACCCACGGTCGCGGCCAGCGCTGTGGTCAGGGCCTGGTACTGCGAGATATCGCCCTCGCCGCCTTCGTCGTCGCGGTCCAGGAGCCCGTGACGGAGAGCGACGCCGAGCTTGCGGAACTGGACGCCCCGCATGCGGATCGTGAGGACCAGGCCGGTGCCGAAGAGGAGGGGGATGAGCAGCCAGGGCCCCCACACGAAGCCCGAGATTGTGCCCAACACATCATTCAACTGTGAGGCAAAAGTTCGTTCTTCCATGTTCTAAACATAACTCGGTGAGTTGCATCACTTGCCAGAAGGTCAAAAATTCCTGTCAATAACATGTATGCCCCCGCGGGGAAGGGGAGGCGAGGTGAAGCTGTGGGAACTCTGGCAGCTTATGGCGGTGGGTAACAGCTTCCTGTCAACCTGGGGTTTTGGGGTCTCCCAAGTGGATTTTGTGACTTTAAGATCACTAGGGTTAGCCACGATAGGCCGGGAACCGGCCGTCCATTTGGGCGCCCCCGCACCCGGCGAATGGCGCGCATGTGAAGGTCCGAAAGGAAGTTTTAGTGAGCCAGAAGATCAAGGCCCCCGATCAAAAGGGTGGCAGCGGTTTCATGTGGACGATCGTCGCGGTCCTGGTGATCGCCGCTGTTGTTATCGGCATCGTTGTCACCCGCGGCGGGTCGAAGGAGGACATTGCGGCGAACATGCCGCAGGAGGACGTCAACTTCACCGTTACCGCGAAGGACAACGTGGTCGAACTGGCTTCGAAGAACGTTGACAAGGACGCCCCCGTCGCCGACGTCTACGAGGATTTCTCCTGCCCGCACTGCTCCCACCTGGTGGAAGCAGACCACCAGGACGTCAAGCAGGCTGTCTCCGATGGCAAGCTCAAGGTTCGTTTTAACTTCCTGAATTTCCTGGATGACGGTCGCCGCGGTCCGTCGACCCGTGGCGCTGCAGTGGCATACGCCATCGCCGAGACGGGCAACGTGAAGGCGTTCTGGAACTTCCATAACCACATCATGCTCGAGCAGGAGACCGTCGCGCGGACCTGGGACTACGAGGACCTGGCGGAGGCAGCTTCGGCATATGACTTGGACGAGTCGCTGATCGAGAAGATCAAGAACGGTGAGCTGGAGGACAAGGGCGTCGAGGTTGGCGAGGCCAACGCGAAGGCCCTGAAGAAGAAGGTTGGTCAGGTCTCCTCGCCGATCCTCTTGGTGGATGACCAGCAGCTCGAGATCAAGACCGGTAACGACGGGATGCCGCAGTCTTGGGTCCCGGACGTAGTCAAGAACTAAATAACAGCAGCGTGGGGGTTGTTTTTGCGGCTCCCACGGCCAACGATTTGGTGGGTTGCGTTCCGGTGGGGTATCTTTAGATCCGCACCACGGGGCTATGGCGCAGTTGGTAGCGCACCACACTGGCAGTGTGGGGGTCAGGGGTTCGAATCCCCTTAGCTCCACAGAGAGAAAACCTCCGGTCTTATCGACCGGAGGTTTTTCGTGTTTCGGAGGGGCCTGGCTGCCAGCGCGGCCATGCGGTGTCCGCATCTCCCCCCCCCAGGAAGATGAGGTGTTACTCGTAGTCGCGGAGCACCTGGAAAGCCCGGCGGATGAGCTCGCGGCCCTCCTCAGGGTTTCGGGGCTCCGGTCGGTCCAGGTATTCCCTGACAGCGGTCGCACTGGCGATGGTGTAAGCGCCAATCAGGACTTGAGCATCAAAATCCGTTGTCCCAGGGATCCTGCTCTTTAGGGCCTTAACCAGGGTGGAGGAAAGCTCGGTGACGGTTTCCTCGCTGGGTGGGCGACGCGAACGCGAACTAGCATGGCTGCCCAGCAATACCAGTGTGGACGCGGAGTAGAGCTCCACGCCGTCGTCATTCAACGCGTCTGAGACGATCGACTCCATCGCCTGGGCTGCTGTCCACTCTTCAGGCAGCGCAGTGATCTGCTCACTGATCTTGTCGAAGGCCCGGTGAAGGAACTCGAAAAGCGCCTCATCGATATCCGTGAAGTAATTGTGGAAGGTGCGGACTGAGATTTCAGCGCGACTCGAAATCTGTGCGATGGTCGGCAGCCTGTCCGGGCGTTCCAGCATCAGTTGAACAGTCGACTCGGAGATCGCCCGTCGGGTCGCGGCCTTCTTCACCTCACGAAAGTCCATGCTCTATACCGTAGTCTCCACCTGCGGCTGAGAGTGGGACCGATGGAGCTTTTCACCCTCGATGTCTAGGTTCGGCAGGATCTTGTCCAGCCAACCTGGGATCGACCACGCGCGATCACCCAGCAGGTACATGGTTGCCGGGATGAGCGTCATGCGAACCACAAAGGCGTCCAGCAGAACGCCGGCTGCAAGTGCGAAGCCCATGGCCTTAATGAAGGGCTCATCGATCAGCATGAACGCCGCGAACACAGAAATCATGATCAGCGCAGCGGCGGTCACCACTCGCGCACCATGCTTGTATCCATTGGCCACGGCGTTGCCGGCCTCCTTGCGGCGCGAGACATAGCCTTCGCGCATACGGGTGACCAGGAAAACCTGGTAGTCCATCGCCAGACCAAAGGTCAGGCCGATCAGCATGATGGGAAGGAAGGATAGCAACGGCTGGGGGTCGTCGATCAGGCCGAACATGCCCTCTTGGAAGATCGCTACGGTCACGCCGAAGGTTGCGGCCATGGACAGGCCGAAGCCGATTGCCGCGACAAAAGGCACCCAGAGTGAACGGAATACCAGGGTCAGAACGATGAAAGCCAGGCCCAGAACAATGGCGATATAGGGCACGAGCACGTCCGCGAGCTTTTCAGAAATGTCGTCGAAGATCGGGGTGATGCCGGTGATGCCGAAGGTTCCGCCAGTTTCTTCCTCGAAGGAGCCCTTGAACTCGCGGAGGCGCTCGAGAGTCTCGGTGGTTGCCTCATCGGTTGCGCCGGTCTCCGGGGTGATGAGCACCTGGGCGGCGTCCTGGTTCTCTGTCGTGTTGATGATCTTGGCGTTCACGACGCCCTGAGTGCTGGAGAAGTCCTGCAGCAGCTCCTGGTAAGCGGCGGGACGGTCCTTCGCATCGACGTGGGCGGTATCCACGAACGCGATCATGGGGGCGTTGCGGCCATCCCCGAACTTCTCTGCGGTCATCTCGTAGGCATCGCGCTGCGGGGATCCCAGCTTTGCCGTGCCGTCGGTGGGCATAGCCAAGCGCAGTCCCGTGGCGGGGAGCGCCAAGATGCCCAGCAGAACCACTCCGGCCGCCAGGGTCACCCATGGGTGCTTCCGGATCTGGCGAGCCCACTTGAGCCCCATCGTGGGCTTTTCGTCTTCTGGGTCGGGAACCTTGGGGCCAGGAACGCGGATCGCGAACGCGCGCGTACCGAGCAGGCCAAGGAGTGCGGGCAGAAAGGTCAGCGCGACCAGCACAGCGACCAGCACGGTGGCTGCCGCCGCGAAGGCCATGGCCGTCAGGAACGGGATGCCGATGATTGACAGAGCAGCCAGTGCGATCAACACGGTGGCGCCGGCGAAAACAACCGAGCCACCCGCGGTGCCCAGCGCCATGCCCATGGCGTGGGCGCGCTTGTCCACGCTCATCGTGCGCAGTTTTTCCGCCAGCTCCTTCGGCGAAAGATCGTTCAGCCCCGAGGAGGAGATCAGCTCGTTGCGGAACCGGGCGACGATGAAGAGCGAGTAGTCGATGCCCACTGCCAGGCCGATCATGGAGGCCAGCATCGGGGTCATGTCCGAAATCGAGTCGGTGACCAGCGTCGCCAGCTGGATGCCGAGGATTCCCACGCCTACACCGACCAGCGCGGCGACGATCGGCAACCCAGCCGCGACGAGCGAGCCGAAGGTCACCAGCAGGACAACCGCTGCAACAGCGATACCGATCAGCTCGGCGGTGCCGTCCATTTCGTTCGCCCCGGAGAATACGTTGCCGTTGTATTTCACGGTGAGGTCCGTGTCGTCGTACTTAGCAAGGACGTCGGTGACTGCATCGCGCGCGTCCGAAGGGACCTCAAGGACGGAGTCGTAGTCGAAGGTGATGCTGACGGTGCCGGTGGTTCCGTCGGAGCTCAGCGGGGAGAGCGCGTCAAGGTCGGATTTAATCTGTTCCTTCGGAATGCCCTGCGCGGCCTTCGCCTGCGTCATCTGCTGTTCCATTCCCTTGGCAGCGAGAACAGGATTGACGATGGTCTCCTGGTCAGCCAGCTCACCGGTTGCCTTGAGTTCATCGAGCATTTCGTCGACGTCTGCCATGACGGCAGGGTCGGTCAGCTTCTTGCCCTCCGGCGCTTGGACGACCACGGAGCCTGAGGGCACACTCATCGCATCTTCGTCGGTGCCGAAGCGCTCGTTCATCTCCTCCTGGGTGACGGTGGAGTCCATGTCCGGCATGGAGAAGGTGGGGCTTGGGTCTTTCGCATATGCCGCGGCGCCGAAGCCTAGCGCGCCGAGAATCACAATCCAGGCGACCAAGAACGGCCATGCTTTGCGGTAGGACGTTTTTCCTACCCGATATAAGAATTCAGACATGTTGCAGAGACTATGCAAACGCAAATCTTTGAGCAATGGGGGGTCAGCTAAGCATGTATGAAAACATGCCAAGAACTGTATTTATGTGAATATCATGACAAGTCATGAGGGGTAACGTTTGAAGTCGCGGAAAGCTGGGATGAGTGGCCTCGTCGAAGGGGTGGAGACGCGATATAATCACGCAGGATGACTCGGTGGGCCCTTCCGCCGGGTACCCGTTTTCGACTTGAAGGTGACCCATGTCAACTGCCTCCGCAGAGGCGAAGCAATCGTCGGTCGAGCCTGCTGGGGCTGGTGTTGAGCCCGCCGCTCAATCCCGAACCATTGGGGCGAGTTCAGCCTTTGGCATCCTCATGGCTGTGCTCGGCGCGGTGGGGCTGCTCTTCTCGGGGCTGATCATGCAGGATAAGGTCACGTTGCTGTCCAACCCGGGCTACATCCCCGCCTGCACGGTCAACGCGATCGTGTCGTGCACGGACGTCATGGCCTCTCCGCAGGCCTCCGCCTTCGGCTTCGCAAACCCCTATATCGGTCTAGTTGGCTTCGCCCTGGTGACCTTCTTCGGCGTCTCCCTGGCCGCGGGCGTGCGCTTCCCCGAGTGGATGTGGGCAGGCGAGCTGCTGGGCCTGATCTTCGCCGTGGGCTTCGTGCACTGGCTCGCCTACGAGGCCGTCTTCGAGATCGGCGCCCTGTGTATCTACTGCATGGCCGTCTGGATCGTCACCCTGCCGCTATTCCTGATGACCCTCGTCCGCTTCACCCGGGGCCGGGCGCACAACCGCGGCAAGGCGACCGGCCAGGGGGTGGCCCAGCCGGTGATCGTGCTCATCGCCTGGTACCTGGGATTCGTGGTCATCATCGGCAGCCACTTCTTCTTCTAGCCGCTCTTGCCTAGGCTCTAGGCACCATGGCCTTTTTCTTTTACGACGCCCATTGCGCCGTCTGTGAGTGCCTCGCCCAGACTCTCATCCGGCTCTCCCCGGGGCTGAGCTGCGTGGCGGGTTCCGCCGATGGCCCGTCCCAGCCCGCCGACGTGCGAGCCAATATCGCCGAGCACGCGGTATACCTGGGCGACGACGGCACGCTTGCCCTGGGGCACCGCGCCATCGGCGAGGCATTGTGGCGCCACGGGCGGAACTTGGGTGTGCGCCTGGCGGGTCGGGCGCTGCTGATCTGTGCGCTCTCACCGATCTACGCGCTGGGCTACCGGCTGTTCTCACACAACCGGGCCCGCATCGGCAGGGCCATGGGGCTGGGCGTCTGCGAGTCCGGCGGCTGTGCCGTGTCCCGCGGCTAGTCGCGCCACCAGGTATCCACCGGGCCCGGGGGAGTGGTGCGCTTGTGGCGGCTGACCCGCCACAGGTGCTCGATGCGCTCCGCCGCCTCTGCAGGGACGTCCTTGCCCTCCAGGTAGTCATCGATGTGCGCGTAGGTAACCCCCAGCGCCTCCTCGTCGGAGAGCATCGGGCGGTCTTCCTCCAGGTCTGCGGTGGGCACCTTCTCCCATGTCGACGCCGGTGCGCCCAGGTGCCGCAGGAGTTCGGCGCCCTGGCGCTTGTTCAGCCCCACCAGCGGCATCAGGTCGGCGGCGCCATCGCCGAACTTGGTGTAGAAACCAGTGATCGCCTCGGCCGCATGATCGGAGCCGACAACCAGGGTGCCGGTCTCGCTGGCCAGGGTGTACTGGGCGATCATGCGCTGGCGGGCCTTGATGTTGCCCTTGTTGAAGTCGCTCACCGGCTCGCCCGTGAGGCTTTCCGAGACAGCGCTCGCAATGGCCAGGGTGGCGTCCTGAACATTGATGGTGACGGACTGTGACGGCTGGATGAAGCGCAGGGCGGTCTGGGCGTCCTCCTCATCGGCTTGGGTGCCGTAGGGCAGACGTACCGCGTAGAACTCGGCTGAAGCGCCACGGCGGCGGAGTTCCTCGACGGCGAGCTGGCACAGCCGGCCCGCGAGGGTGGAGTCCTGACCGCCGGAAATGCCCAGGGTGAAGCCCTTGGCTCCGGTGCTGAGCGCATAATCCACGAGGAAGTTCACGCGTGCGGTGACCTCGGCCTCGGGGTCGATGTGTGGCTTGGCGTGGAGCTCGGCGATGATGCGGTGTTGCAGCGCGGTGGTGTTCATGGGCGTCCATGCTAGTCAATCGTTTTTGCTTCTGGCTGTTCAGGCGCTACAATCGGTCGTTGTGTTTCAGCTTGGCACGTTGCCGCGCGTGAAGAACGTGTGAACGTGCTGCTTCACGCAGCGCTCGCAGTAATGCGACAGTGTCGAGCTTTGAGAAGTCTATAAAGAAAGGAGCGCCCGATGAAGGTCCGTAAGTCCCTTCGGTCGCTGAAGAACAAGCCGGGCGCTCAGGTTGTGCGTCGTCACGGCAAGGTCTACGTCATCAACAAGAAGGACCCGCGTTTCAAGGCTCGTCAGGGCTAATCCTTAGGGGATAGTTTCCACCGCGAGCGCGGCGCGAAGCCGGTTGCATTCCATGTGGGATGTGGCCGGCTTTTGCGTTTCCTTGTGTGGGATCGGTCGGGGGTGAATCGGGGGAGTAGAGGGGGATACTGAGTGTGGAATTACAATCTTGTATTCCGGGGCTCAATATGTAGTGGCGAGCTCAAATCACCACCTGCGCTTTTAATTACGGTAACCACAATATATAGTGTTTTATACCCCGTTGTAGCCCAAAATATTGTGGCAATACGGGTTGTGCGAGTGGTGACAGGTGTGTAATCTCAAGACAGTCAACACGCCACAGACTCCGCCCACACGGGCGGCGCGATACAGGAGATTTGCGCGGATATGATCACCGTTTACACCAAGCCAGCTTGCGTCCAGTGCACCGCAACCCAGAGGGCTCTCGACAAGGCTGGGCTGGAATACGAGATGGTCGATATCAGCCTCGACGATGAGGCCCGCGAGTACGTCCTGGCACTCGGCCACCTCCAGGCTCCGGTCGTCGTCTCTGGCGAGGAGCACTGGTCTGGCTTCCGTCCGGATCGCATCAAGGCTCTGAGCGCCGCGGCTGCCTAAGTCGCCGAGTGCCGCAGCGGCCTGAGGCGTCGTCACCGGACACCCTGCTGCACTCACTCAAACTTTCTAGCCCCGCGCCCGGCCTGGAGTGCGGTGCCGGGGCACAATTCTGCGGGCTGGATGCCCGCGCCGCCTCCCACGCTGGGAGCGGCACCTCAACCGCCAGCGTTAGAAACTTTGCGCTGGCTTTACTTATGCCTGATTTCGCATCACGCGGGAACGGGCCCAATGCAACAGCCCAGGTGGGAAGGGCGCACTGCTGGCCCCTGCGTCAGCGCTGCACCCACGCGGGGAAGCCACTGGAAACCAAGAAAGGTCGCGGCCGTCGTGCGTCAACTGCTCGTAGACACCACGCCCCTGAAGGTTCCCGAATTTCGTCGCCTATGGCAGGCAAACATCGTCACCGTTATCGGTGCACAGCTCAACATCATTGCTGTTCCGGCGCACATCTACGCGCTGACCGGCAATTCTGCCTACGTAGGGCTCGCCAGCCTCTGCGGCTTCGTCCCGCTGGTGGTCTTCGGGCTCTACGGCGGTTCCCTCGCAGACAGCATGGACCGCCGAACCCTGCTCCACATCACCACCACCGGCATGATTCTTTCGGCGGCAGGATTCTGGGCCTTCGCCGCGACCGGTGGCACCTCCGTGTGGCCCCTGCTTGCCCTATTCGCGGTGCAGCAGGGCTTCTTCGCCGTCAACCAGCCCACCAGGGTTGCCATCATTGCCACCCTCGTGGGCAGGCAACAGATCGCCGCGGCGACCAGCCTTAACATGACGGTCCAGCAGGTCGGCGCGATCATCGGCCCGGTGCTGGGCGGCATGTTGATCCCGATCCTCGGGTTCAGCTGGCTGTACTTCCTGGATTTTCTGGCGCTATTCGCCACGCTCTACGCCGTGCACCGGCTACCAGCGCTGCCCCCGCGGGGCACGGGCGACGGGCAGCCCGCGAAAGCGGGGGTCGCCTCCGTGATCGACGGCTTCCGGTTCCTGCTCACACAGCCGATCATCCTCATGACTTTCGCCATCGACCTCATCGCGATGGTTTTCGGCTCACCACGGGCGCTTATCCCGCAGATGTCCGCCGAAGACTTCGGGGAGCAGGCCAGCGGCGGAATCATGTACGCCCTGCTGTTCGCAGCCCTGCCCGTGGGCGCAGTCCTGGGTGGACTGTTCTCCGGCGTGGTGACCAAAATCGAACGCCGCGGACTGGGCGTGAGCTGCTTCGTTGCACTCTGGGGCGTGGCGATCCTGGTCATGGGCCTGGCCGTGTCTGCAGCGAATGGCACAGTGGGATTGTGGGCGGCGGTGGCCCTGCTGGCCTTCGCGGCAGGTGGTGCTGCGGACATGTTCTCCGCGGTGCTTCGCTCCACGATGCTGCAGGAAGCCGCGACCGATGAGGTGCGCGGTCGAGTGCAGAGCGTGTTCTTCGTGGTCGTCGCCGGCGGTCCCCGCATCGCGGACGGCCTCCACGGCTGGGCGGGCTCCCACTACCCGGCCGGTACCGTCACCGCAGCCGGCGGTGGCTTAGTCATCATCGGGACGATCGTGATGCTCCTGGTCGTGCCACGTTTCCTGACGTGGACGCCAGCAGCCGCCCTCGAAAACATCGAGGCCGATCATCACGGGGATGCGGCTCAAGGCATTCAGAAAGAAGGGTCTTAGAGTTCACATGCTCATTACGTACTTCTCATCAACGACCAACAACACGCACCGCTTCGTACAGAAGCTCGGGCTGCCGAATAAACGCATCCCGATCTACCGCTACGAGGAACCGTTGGTGGTCGATGAACCCCACGTACTCATCGTGCCCACCTACGGCGGGGGGGTGGGTATGGTGGGGGAGAACTCCCGACCCGTCCCCAAACAGGTCATCCGCTTCCTCAACGAGAAGCAAAACCGGGATTATCTGCGCGGGGTCATCGCCGCTGGCAATATCAACTTTGGTCCAGATTTCTGCCTCGCCGGGGACGTCATCTCAGCCAAGTGCCAGGTGCCCTATCTCTATCGCTTCGAGATGATGGGCACGGAGCACGACGTGGAACGGGTCAAGGAGGGCCTCGCAGAATTCAAGCAGGCCATGATCACCGAAGGCACCTGGGGATAACGGCCCCGAACGCAATCTTAAAACTAAAAACAACGCACTACCGCCAGCCACTGGCGTCTTAAAAAGAAGAACATCAAGAGAGGGCAATGATGGCCGAGAACTTTGGCAAGACTGTCGCAGAGCCAGTCAAGGAGTCCGAGAAGCTGGACTACCACGCGCTCAACGCAATGCTGAACCTGTACGACGAAAACGGGCAGATTCAGTTCGACGCGGACCACCAGGCCGCGAACCAGTTCTTCCTGCAGCACGTCAACCAGAACACCGTGTTCTTCCACAACCTGGCGGAGAAGCTCGAGTACCTGGTTGAGAACAAGTACTACGACGAGGAAATCCTCGACAAGTACGATTTCCCCTTCATCAAGGCGCTGTTCAAGCAGGCTTACGCCAAGAAGTTCCGCTTCCAGTCCTTCCTCGGGGCGTACAAGTACTACACCTCCTACACCCTGAAGACCTTCGACGGTAAGCGCTACCTCGAGCGCTTCGAGGACCGCGTCTGCATGGTCGCCCTCGGTCTCGCGGATGGCGATGAGGAGATGGCGAAGTCCCTGGTGGACGAGATTATCGACGGCCGTTTCCAGCCGGCGACCCCGACCTTCCTCAACATCGGTAAGGCACAGCGCGGTGAGCCGGTGAGCTGCTTCCTGCTGCGCATCGAGGACAACATGGAGTCCATCGGCCGCTCCATCAACTCTGCTCTGCAGCTCTCCAAGCGCGGCGGTGGCGTGGCGCTGCTGCTGAGCAACATCCGTGAGGCCGGAGCACCGATTAAGCACATCGAGAACCAGTCTTCCGGCATCATCCCGGTCATGAAGCTGCTGGAGGACGCCTTTTCCTACGCTAACCAGCTTGGTGCTCGCCAGGGTGCTGGCGCGGTGTACCTCAACGCCCACCACCCGGACATCCTGAAGTTCCTCGACACCAAGCGCGAGAACGCGGACGAGAAGATCCGCATCAAGACGCTCTCCCTCGGCGTCGTGATCCCGGACGTCACCTTCGACCTGGCCCGCAAGAACGCGGACATGTACCTGTTCTCCCCGTATGACGTCGAGCGCGTCTACGGCAAGCCTTTCGCCGACATCTCCGTCACCGAGCACTACGACGAAATGGTCGAGGACCCCCGCATCCGCAAGAAGAAGATCAACGCGCGTGACTTCTTCCAGACCCTCGCGGAGATCCAGTTCGAGTCCGGCTACCCGTACATCATGTACGAGGACACCGTGAACCGTGCCAACCCCATTGCCGGCCGCATTACCCACTCGAACCTGTGCTCCGAGATCCTGCAGGTCTCCACGCCATCCGTCTTCAACGAGGACCTCACCTACGAGACCATCGGCGATGACATCTCCTGCAACCTGGGCTCCATGAACATTGCCATGGCGATGGACTCCGCGGACTTCTCGAAGACCATCGAGACCGCAATCCGGGCGCTCACGGCTGTCTCGGATCAGACTGACATTGACTCCGTGCCGTCCATCCGCCAGGGCAACGATCACTCGCACGCCATCGGGCTGGGGCAGATGAACCTGCACGGCTACCTGGGCCGCGAGCACATCCACTACGGCTCTGAGGAGGCGCTGGACTTCACCAACGCCTACTTCGCTGCCGTGATGTACGAGTGCCTGAAGGCTTCCAACAAGATCGCGATCGAGCGCGGCACGGCATTCCACGACTTCGAGAACTCCGAGTACGCATCCGGCGCCTTCTTCGACCGTTACGACCCGGCTGAGTTTGCCCCGAAGACGGAGAAGGTCAAGGAGATCTTCGCCGCTTCCAGCATCGAGGTGCCGACCGCCGAGGACTGGGCGGAATTGAAGGCATCCGTAGCGAAGCACGGCATCTACAACCGCAACCTGCAGGCGGTTCCGCCGACCGGCTCGATCTCCTACATCAACAACTCCACCTCCTCGATCCACCCGATCGCCTCGAAGATCGAGATTCGCAAGGAGGGTAAGATCGGCCGCGTCTACTACGCAGCGCCGCACATGAATAACGAGAACCTGGAGTACTTCGAGGACGCCTACGAGATCGGCTACGAGAAGATCATCGACACCTACGCGGTGGCGACCAAGTACGTGGACCAGGGCCTGTCGCTGACGCTGTTCTTCAAGGACACCGCCACGACCCGCGACATCAACCGTGCCCAGATCTACGCTTGGCGCAAGGGGATCAAGACCATCTACTACGTCCGCCTGCGCCAGACTGCGCTGAGCGGCACCGAGGTCGAGGGCTGCGTGTCCTGCATGCTCTAAGGAGCGCTCGCGCTGAATAGTTAAAGGGTGGTGTCGGAATGATCCGACACCACCCTTTGGCTTGGGGCTGTTAGGTCAGCGCCCTGCTGATGCCACGGGAACCGTGGCGGGGAGGGGGCGAGACGTGTTTTACTCGCGGCCGCCGAGCTGGGCATCGAGTCGCAGCAGACCGCTGCCGTCGGCGCCGACCATCTTCAGGTGGTCGATGATCTCGCCAACGGTGGCCTCCTCCTCGACCTGCTCGCTGAGGAAGGAATCCAGCAGCGGTCGGGAATCGATGTCCTTGACCTCCTCGGCGACCCGAACGAGGTCGCGGATCATCGCGGAGACCTTCTTCTCGTGGGTCAGGGAGAGCTCGAAAGCCTCCAGGGCGCTCTCGATCTTGATCTCCGGGAGCTCGATAGTCTTCAGGTTGACGCGAGCATCGCGGTCGATGAGGTGATCGGCGAAGCGCTGGGCGTGTTCCCGCTCCTCGTCAGCCTGCGCGAACATCCACGCGCTCATGCCAGTCAGAGAGAGGCGGTCGAGCTCGTATGCCAGCTGGGTGTAGACCAGGGCAGCCTGGTGCTCGGCGATGACTTGATTATTGAGGGCTTCTTCAAGCTTTTGATTGATGCTCATATCAGCAATATTACTGGACGGTGGGGCGCGTGAATAGGGGAGCGAAGGTGGCTGTGCAGCGGGCGCTGGGGTTAGCGCGGGGAGGCTAGATTGCTGCTGAGTGGCGCCTGCCACCACGTCGTGCGGTGAGAAGCCGTGGCGGGTAAGGTGGGGATGTATTCATTTCGCTCACCGCGCGCTATACGTGCAGGTCAGCGGTTGGAAAGTTGGGAACTCTGCCGAGTTCAGATGAGGAGAATGCGCGTTTATGCCTGCTAGGCCATCTCAGTCCCCTGCGCAGCACAAGGCGGGGAATATCATCGGTTCCGTCAACTGGAACGAGGTTCCGGATGACCGTGACCTCGAGGTATGGGATCGGCTGACGGCCAACTTCTGGCTGCCAGAAAAGGTACCCGTCTCGAACGACATCCAGAGCTGGGCCACGCTCAACGATGCGGAGAAGAACGCGACGATGCGCGTGTTCACCGGGCTGACAATGCTCGACACCATCCAGGGTACGGTCGGCGCGGTCTCCCTGATCCCGGAAGCTACCACCATGCACGAGGAGGCGGTGCTCACCAATATCGCCTTCATGGAGTCGGTGCACGCGAAGTCCTACTCCCAGATCTTCATGACCCTGGCGAGCACCCGCGAGATCAACGACGCATTCCGCTGGTCCGAGGAGAATGAAAACCTCCAGCGCAAGGGTGAGATCATCCTTCAGTACTACAAGGGCGACGACCCGCTGAAGCGAAAGATTGCCTCCGTGCTGCTGGAGTCCTTCCTCTTCTACTCCGGGTTCTACCTGCCGATGCGCTGGTCCTCCATGGGCAAGCTGACGAATACCGCGGACATCATCCGCCTCATCATCCGCGATGAGTCCGTCCACGGCTACTACATCGGCTACAAGTACCAGCGAGCGCTGGAAAACGAGACCCCAGAGCGTCAGGAGGAGCTGAAGGGATTCGTCGTCGAGCAGCTGCTGGACCTCTACGACAATGAGGTCGAGTACACCGAGTCCATTTACGACGAGATTGGCTGGACCGAAGATGTGAAGCGCTTCCTGCGCTACAACGCCAACAAGGCGATGAACAACCTCGGCTATGACGGGCTGTTCCCGGTAGAGGAGACCCGCGTTTCCGCTGCGATCCTCGCCTCGCTGAATCCGGGTGGCGACGAGAACCACGACTTCTTCAGTGGCTCCGGTTCCTCCTATGTCATTGGTAAGGCGGAGACCACCACCGACGACGACTGGGACTTCTAGCTTCCTGCCCTCCCGTAGCACGAACGGCCGGCTCGCTAGGTGCAGCGAAACGGCCGTTTTGTGTTTTCAAGCGTGGAGAACCCTTGGAACTACCCCCAAAACTGTGAAGGAACTGGAGGTTTCCCGCCACCCGGCTTCTTATATTCGGGAAAAGGGGATAACATAGCACCAACCCTTCGTGTAGGGACCCTTTCTGGGCTGGAAGAAGATAATGCTCTCGCAGTCACGGGAGGGCCCGAGAAGGCCAAAATTCTTTGGAGTGTCAGGGAAAACCCCTCGACACTGCGTAGTCAGGAGGAATCAATGACCGCGGTCGCGCCACGGGAACCACAGCAAGTTGCTCCCGAACGCCCACAACCGTCTGGCCATGGGCGCCGAGGCAGCTTTGCCTGGCAAGCGCTAACGACCACCGACCACAAGCTGCTGGGCATCATGTACCTGATGATGTCCTTCACCTTCTTCCTTATCGGTGGCCTCATGGCCCTGCTTATTCGTCTTGAGCTGTTCAATCCGGGCATGCAGTTCCTGTCCCCGGAGCAGTTCAACCAGCTGTTCACCATGCACGGCACCATCATGCTGCTGCTGTATGGCTCCCCGATGGTGTTCGGCTTCGCTAACTACATCGTTCCGCTCCAGATCGGTGCACCGGACGTGGCCTTCCCGCGTCTGAACGCCTTCGGCTTCTGGCTCACCACCGCCGGTGGTATCCTGATGCTAACCGGCTTCCTCACCCCGGGCGGCGCGGCTGACTTCGGCTGGACTATGTACCAGCCACTGGCAGACGCAATTCACTCCCCGGGTCTGGGCTCTGACCTGTGGATCGTGGGGGTCGGCGTCGGTGGTGTCGGTACCATCCTTTCCGGTGTGAACATGATCACGACCATCCTGGTGCTGCGCGCCCCGGGTATGACCATGTTCCGCATGCCGATCTTCACCTGGAACATCTTCGTTACCTCCCTGCTGGTTCTGCTGATCTTCCCGCTGCTGGCTGCTGCCGCACTGGGTGTTCTCTACGACCGCAAGCTGGGCGGCCACATCTACGATCCGGGCAACGGTGGCGCCATCATGTGGCAGCACCTGTTCTGGTTCTTCGGCCACCCTGAGGTCTACGTCCTGGCTCTGCCGTTCTTCGGCATCGTCTCCGAGATCTTCCCGGTCTTCTCCCGCAAGCCGATGTTCGGCTACGTTGGTCTGGTCTTCGCAACCCTGTCCATCGCTGCTCTGTCCATGGCTGTGTGGGCACACCACATGTTCGTCACCGGCGCGGTTCTGCTTCCGTTCTTCGCCTTCATGACGTTCCTGATTGCAGTCCCGACCGGTATGAAGTTCTTCAACTGGCTCGGCACCATGTGGGGCGGTCGCCTGACCTTCGAAACCCCGATGATGTTCGCACTGGGCTTCTTCGCCACCTTCCTCTTCGGTGGTCTGACCGGCATCATGCTGGCTGGCCCGGCAATGGACTTCCACTTGTCTGACACCTACTTCGTGGTTGCGCACTTCCACTACACCCTGTTCGGCACGGTTGCCTTCGCATCCTTCGCTGGCATGTACTTCTGGTTCCCGAAGATGACCGGTCGCATGCTGGACGAGCGTCTGGGCAAGCTGCACTTCTGGCTGACCTTCATCGGCTTCCACACCACCTTCCTGATTCAGCACTGGGCTGGTAACTCCGGTATGCCCCGTCGTTACGCGGACTACCTGCCGACCGACGGATTCACCGGCTACAACCAGGTGTCCACGGTGGGTGCCTTGATCCTGGCCATCTCCGTGCTGCCGTTCCTGTGGAACGTCTTCAAGTCCTACCGTTACGGCGAGGTCGTCACCGTTGATGACCCATGGGGCTACGGCAACTCCCTCGAGTGGGCAACCTCTTGCCCGCCGCCGCGCCACAACTTCACCTCCATGCCGCGGATCCGCTCCGAGCGCCCAGCGTTCGAGCTGCACTACCCGCACATGGTCAAGCGCATGCGCGACGAGGCTCACGTCGGCCGCCACTTCTAAGAAGTCGGCCACGGTGCCGGGGCCAGCAGCCAGCTGGCCGCGCCGCATACTCCAGCACTGAGGTGCTGTGAGCGCAAACCACACCCTTACTACGCAGGGTGTGGTTTTTTTGCCGAAAAACGGGGGTAGCGGGTCCTCCTCGACGCAGCCACTGTGGTTCAATCGTGAGTGTGACTAGCGCAAGTAACTCCACCCCAGTCGATAATCTCCAGCCCACGAGGCTCGCTTTCCCCGAAGAGCTGGAATCCA
>NZ_JASLIP010000075.1 GCF_030152825.1 Corynebacterium sp. | reverse complement strand
ACCAACTTGAGCATCTCGCCGACCCGGATGCCCGGGTAAGCACCGCCGCCCTGCAGCATCACACCGATGCGGGAGCGCACGGCGTCGGATTCCTTGGCGGGGTCCAGACCGAAGAGCCGGATCTCGCCGACATCCGGGCGGGCGAAGCCTTCGCACATCTCGATGGTCGTGGTTTTGCCCGCGCCGTTCGGGCCCAGTAGCGCCACGATCTCGCCGGGGTAGACCTGGAAATCCAGCCCATCGACGGCGGTGTGGGCGCCAAACTTCTTCACCGCGCCAGTGACCTGGAGCAGTGGTTGGTGTTGAGGGGCCGAAGAGTCCTGCATTTTCACAGCTATTCAGTCTAGCCAGATGACTCTGGCTGGGGGCTCACCGGCTGTTGGGTGTGTCTGCCAGGACGGTCGCGTCCTTGGGACGAGGCAGGGCCAGGGCATTGACATACGCCGGATGCTTCTTGAGGTAGCGCCAGCTGGCGGCGAGTAACACGAGGAAGAGGAGCGCGGACATGGCGTAGATGAAGGCCACCGTCGCCGGCGGCAGCCCGAGCCCACGGGGCAGGATGAAGAAGCTGAAGGCCACCGAGTAGACGATCGTCGCGAAGTGGAAGACCGGTCGGTTGGCCCACGCAGCGAGCGGCAGAATGGCCCAGAGCAGGTACCAGGGGTGGACGACAGGGAAAAAGATCACGAGGAACAGCGTGGCCACCCCGAGCCCTCCCACGGGGTGGATGCGGCCTCGGTAGGAGGCCCACAGCATGCGCACCACCCAGAACGCGCCGATCATGACGCCGAGGAAGCGGAAGACGAACAGCGCGGCGGACTGCTGATCTCCGAGGCCCAGGAGGGCGCCCAGGAAGGAGGACGCCAAACCCGCCAACGTGGACAGGCTCATCCAGCTGATGATTTCTGCTGCCCCGCCCTGGGATGTGATCCAACCGAAGCCCACGCCGGTGATCACGGAGAACAAACTCGCAGTGGCCGCGGCGAGCACCGCGCTGGCCACTCCTGCGCCGATGAGGTGTCGCAGACCCTCGCCCCACCAGCGCGCGATCGCCACTGCGGTGAAGCCGAGGGCCATCAGGGCGGTCACCTTAATCAGGCCCGCGCAGGTGACGATGACCGTACCGGAGAGCATGAGAAGCAGGCGGCTGCTCAATGGTCGCTCGTAATGGTCGGTGCCGCGCAGCACGAACTCCATGCCCACGAGCAGAAAGCCGAGCATGAGCGCCTCGTTGTGGATACCCGCGACGAGGTGGAGCAGCGTCAGCGGGTTCAGCACCCCGAGCCACCAGGCCGTCTGGGGTGCGATGCCGCAGCGCTGGGCGAGTCTGGTCAGCGCCCAGCCGGTGAGCACCAGACCGGTGATGCTCATCAGCCGATGGCCGAAGACCCCCAGCACGATGTTGTTGCCGGTGAGCATGGAGATCACGGCACCATAGCCCAGTGCGACCGGGCCATAGGGGGCAGGGGAGTGCGCCCACATCAAGGGCACGGAACGGGCGAGCGGGTCTTGCACCCCGAGGATGTCCACCGGACCCGCGCTATACGGGTCCAGCCCCTGTGCAGCGATCGCACCCTGGGCGAGGTAGGAATAGATGTCCTGGGTGAACATCGGCGCGGTGATGGCCAAGGGAAGTACCCAGAGGGCGAAGATGCGCCAATAGGTGCGGATGGGCAGGCGGGGGATTTGCCTTCCCCCTGGCCCCAGGACGAAGGCCGCGAGTAGGAGCCAGGCGACAACCAGAAATCCGATTCCGACGAAGACAGTCACGGTGGTGCTGTGCAACATCCGGGCCAATACGTTGATCCCGGGAACGGACCAGAATGGGTTGCCCACCACGGGCATCGCGCCCGCGCCAATACCCCCCAGGGCGATGAGAATGGTGCCGATGGATCCCAGCCACACCGCGATCTGCAGCCGCAGCCGGTAGGCGGGGTTCAGGGGCTCCAACGGCGCGTGGCGGGGAGGCACCCGACCCTCTTGGTGAAGCTGTGCCGAGCGGGAACCGGCCAGGCCGAGCCGGGGCAGCACGTCTAAGTAGCGGCGCCACAGGCTGAAGGGGCCGCGGATCAACGCGTGGCCGGGTCGGTTCGAAGACATGCAACCACGATAATGAAGCCAGCGTTTTTAGGGAACATAGGTTCGCCTTAGTGGACAGGGGGAATTATTTAAGACACACTCGTGTTGTCTAATCATGACGGCCCTCAACGATGAAAGGCGGGTTGATATGGCACCAGTGGAAACCGACACGCGCCGTCGCATCCTGCGCTACGTCTTGAGACATGGACCAGTGAGCGCGACAACCATTAGCGAGGCTTTTGGTTTGAGCGCCGCTGGCGTGAGGCGCCATCTGGACAACATCGTCGCGGATGGGCTCGCGGAGGCTGTTGACGCGCCACGGTCAGGACAGCGTGGGCGACCGGCGAAGCTATTCCGCCTCACTGATGCGGGTCGAGCACAGTTCGGTCATGATTACGACACCCTCGCACTCCTCGCACTGCGTGCCCTGAAAAACTCAGGCGGAGAGGAAGCAGTCGAGGACTTTGCTGCGCAACGCATCAATGATCTGTTGGGGGACATCCCCGAACTTGACGGTGACTACGCAGACGACCGTGATGTGAAGGCCCAGGCCAAGAACATCGCGGAGGCGCTGACCAACCGTGGCTACGCGGCCACCGTGAGCCATGCGGCCGGCGGCGTCCAAATCTGCAGGCACCACTGCCCAATCCAGGACGTGGCGGAGGAGTTCCCCGAGCTGTGCGCTGCAGAGCACCGGGTAGTTGCGGAGCTACTCGGCCAGCACACTCAGCCGCTCGCTACTATCGCGGACGGCAACGGTATCTGTACGACCCATATTCCGCTGACCACCATTACCCCTTCCGCAACGAAGGAAAGCTGAAGAATTTATGACTCAAGCTGCTGACAAACTGCAATCCGATCAGGAAATCATCGACTCGATCGGTGCCTACGGCTACGGTTGGCACGATTCCGACGACGCCGGCGCCAGCGCGCGCCGTGGCCTGAACGAGGACGTCGTCCGGGATATTTCTGCCAAGAAGAACGAGCCGGAGTGGATGCTCGAGCGTCGCCTGAAGGCCCTCGAGATCTTCGACAAGAAGCCCATGCCCACCTGGGGCGCGGACCTGTCTGGCATCGATTTCGACCAGATCAAGTACTTCGTCCGCTCCACCGAGCAGCAGGCGACGAGCTGGGAGGACCTGCCGGAGGACATTAAGAACACCTACGACAAGCTGGGCATCCCAGAGGCGGAACGCCAGCGCCTCGTCGCCGGTGTCGCCGCGCAGTACGAGTCCGAGGTTGTGTACCACCAGATCCGTGAGGACCTGGAGGAGCAGGGCGTAATCTTCGTCGACACCGACACCGCCCTGGAGGAGTACCCGGAGCTGTTCAAGGAGTACTTCGGCTCCGTGATTCCCGCGGGCGATAACAAGTTCTCCGCTCTGAACACCGCCGTATGGTCCGGTGGTTCCTTCATCTACGTGCCACCGGGAGTCCACGTGGACATCCCGCTGCAGGCCTACTTCCGGATCAACACGGAGAACATGGGCCAGTTCGAGCGCACGCTCATCATCGTCGACGAGGACGCCTACGTTCACTACGTCGAGGGCTGCACCGCCCCGATCTACAAGACCGACTCCCTGCACTCCGCAGTGGTCGAG
Source organism: Corynebacterium sp. (assembly GCF_030152825.1). Lineage (GTDB taxonomy): Bacteria > Actinomycetota > Actinomycetes > Mycobacteriales > Mycobacteriaceae > Corynebacterium. The sequence continues at coordinate 2,918 of NZ_JASLIP010000075.1, read as the reverse complement.
ATCATCGTGAAGAAGGGCGGCCGCTGCCGCTACACGACGATCCAGAACTGGTCGAACAACGTCTACAACCTCGTCACGAAGCGCACCAAGTGTGAAGAGGGCGCGACCATGGAGTGGGTCGATGGCAACATCGGCTCCAAGGTCACCATGAAGTACCCGGCCGTGTGGATGACTGGTCCGCACGCCAAGGGCGAGGTCCTGTCCGTCGCCTTCGCGGGCGAGGGCCAGTTCCAGGACACCGGCGCGAAGATGACCCACATGGCGCCGTACACCAGCTCCAACATCGTCTCGAAGTCCGTGGCCCGTTCCGGTGGCCGCGCGGCCTACCGTGGCCTGATCGAGGTTCACCCGAATGCGCACCACTCCGCCTCCCAGGTTGAGTGTGACGCCCTGCTGGTGGACTCCATCTCCCGGTCGGATACATACCCGTACAACGACATCCGCAACGACCACGTCACCTTGGGCCACGAGGCGACCGTCTCCCAGGTCTCCGAGGATCAGCTCTTCTACCTGATGAGCCGCGGTCTCGAGGAGGAAGAGGCGATGGCGATGATTGTTCGTGGCTTCGTGGAGCCCATCGCCAAGGAGCTCCCGATGGAGTACGCGCTTGAGCTCAACCGTCTGATCGAACTGCAAATGGAAGGATCGGTGGGCTAAGCCAGATGACCACCTTGGAAAACGTTCAGAACCAAACCGTCAAGGCGGGAACCGATCACCAGACCAAGGGCGACCGCTTCACCTCCTTCAAGGCCGAGGACTTCGCTATCCCGAAGGGCCGCGACGAGGACTGGCGCTTCACCCCGCTGCGCCGCCTCCGTGGTCTGCACGACGGCACCGCGGAAGCTCCGACGGACGCCAACGTCGTCATCGAGGTGCCGGAAAACGCCGGCGACAACGTCTCCGTGACGAAGGTTGACTCCTCCGACCCGCGCGTCGGTCTGGCCGGCGCACCGGTGGACCGCGCCGCAGCCCAGGCCTGGGAAAACGCCCCGGTCGCGAACTACGTCCAGGTCGCGAAGGACACCGCGCTGACCGAGCCGATCGAGATCACGATCACCGGCCCAGGCGAGGATCAGGTCTCCTACAGCACCCTGGTCGTCGAGCTCGAGCGTCATGCCGAGGCTGTCGTCATCCTGCACTATCAGGGTTCCGGCGCGCACTCCGACAACGTCGAGTTCGTCGTCGGCGACGGCGCGAAGCTGGTCACCGTGGTGCTGGAGGACTGGGAGGACGACGGCGTCCACCTCTCCAACTCCCACATTCAGGCTGGTCGCGACGCCACCGTCCGCCACGCCTACGCGGCATTCGGCGGCGAGATCCTGCGCTCCGTGCCGCACGTGCGTTACACCGCACCGGGTGGCGACGTGGAGATGCTGGGCGTGAACTTCGCCGATGCGAATCAGTACTTCGAGCAGCGCCTGCTCATCGATCACTCCGTCCAGAACTGCCGTTCCAACGTGCTCTACAAGGGTGCTCTGCAGGGCGACCCGGCCGACGCGGATCGCCCGGCGTCCGAGCGTAAGCGCGATGCCCGCACCGTGTGGATCGGCGACGTCCTGATTCGCCCGGAGGCAACCGGGACGGACACCTACGAGACCAATAACAACCTGCTGCTGACCACCGGCGCCCGAGCGGACTCCGTGCCGAACCTGGAGATCCAGACCGGCGAGATCGCAGGTGCTGGCCACGCCGCCACCGTGGGTCGCTTCGATGACGAGCAGATGTATTACCTGCAGGCCAGGGGCATTCCGGAGGCGCAGGCCAAGATGCTCATCGTCCGCGGTTTCTTCACCGACGTGATCCGTCGCATCCCGGTGGAGTCCGTCCGCGAGCACCTGGAAGAGCTCGTCGGCAACGAGCTCGAGCGCACCGTCCTCTAACCCGCTAATCCTCCCAAGAATCTTTCAAAGGAAACATCACTAGTATGAGCACTCTTGAGATCAAGAACCTCCACGCCCAGGTCCTGCCCTCGGACGAGAACGACGAGCCGAAGAAGATCCTCAACGGCGTGAACCTCACCATCAACTCCGGCGAGACCCACGCCATCATGGGGCCGAACGGCTCCGGTAAGTCCACCCTGGCCTACGCCATCAGTGGCCACCCGCGCTACGAGGTCACCGAGGGCGAGGTGCTGCTCGACGGCGTGAACCTCCTCGACCTGGATGTCGATGAGCGTGCCCGCGCAGGCCTGTTCCTGGCGATGCAGTACCCGACCGAGGTGCCGGGCGTGTCCATGGCCAACTTCCTGCGCTCCGCAGCCACCGCCACCCGTGGTGAGGCTCCGAAGCTGCGCGAGTGGGTTAAGGAGGCCCGCGAGGCGATGAAGGAGCTGGACATCGACCCGTCCTTCTCCGAGCGTTCCGTCAACGAGGGCTTCTCCGGTGGCGAGAAGAAGCGCCACGAGGTGCTGCAGCTCGGCCTGCTGAAGCCGAAATTCGCCATCCTGGACGAGACCGACTCCGGCTTGGACGTCGACGCCCTGCGCATCGTCTCTGAGGGCATCAACCGCTACCAGGAGCGCGAGAATGGTGGCGTGCTGATGATCACGCACTACCAGCGCATCCTGAACTACGTGAAGCCGGATCACGTGCACGTCTTCGCCGGTGGCCGCATCGTCACCTCCGGTGGCCCGGAGCTGGCAGAGCAGCTGGAGAACGAGGGCTACGACAAGTTCGTCAACGCCTAAACACGCACCGAAAGTCCCACCCCGCGACCCCCTGGGGTGGGTTTTCAATCCCCGCAGGAATGCTTCAACCGCGTCGCTGCGGATAGAGAAGCGAAGAATCGAAGGTTTTCATGGTTGATACTCATCTCGACACCCAAGCGATCCGACAGGATTTCCCCATCCTTTCCCGCACCGTTCGGGACGGCCAGCCGCTGATCTACCTCGATTCCGGGGCGACCGCGCAGCGTCCCCT
>NZ_JASLIP010000002.1 GCF_030152825.1 Corynebacterium sp. | reverse complement strand
TCCATGAAGTTCGTGGAGGCCAAGAAGCGGCGCAACTACAACGACCCGGTGCTCGTCGCGATGCGGCAGGCCACCCCGCGCGCCGCCGACGGTTACGCGCAGGACTACGGCACCGCCGTCCTGCCGGGTGCGGTGGGCACGAAGTGGGGTTGGTCGGACGACCGCCGCAGCGTCCACGCCTCTGTGACCTACGGGCGGGATTTCACCGTCTCTGCGAACACCTGGGGCACCAAGCACGCACTGACCAACGACGTCCGCCGCGCCTTCCGCGGCACCATGGGTGCGCCCGGGCGTCCGGCGCCGGCGCGACCGCTCACCCCGGTGCAGCAGGCCGCGACCAACTGGGCCAATGACATGGAGCGGGCCGCCCTCAACGCGCCAGGATCGTCGGTCAACGAGCGGGCCATCCGCGATGCCCGGCGCGGCCTGGACCCGTGGATCATGCGGCTGCCTTAACAACGAACCAGCCCTAGCGCCGAACCAGCTCTAGACCCGCACCGGCCTCACCACCAGAGACCACTTCCCACTAGGTGAACACCCCCGCCCGGGCAATGGAACTGACATGTGTTCTGTTTCACGCTAAACTGAGCCACATGATTTCCCCTCACCCGCGCAGCGGCGGCGCCATTCTCCTTATTAGCCGCGGCGGGGCCTAGTAGGTAGACACACCAACAACCGACCGGCTCCCCGTCGCGGGGTTTTTGCATGCCGGTCGGTTTTTTCATTGCCACAGCACGACACCAACAAAACTTAGGGAAGAAAACATGAGCAACACCGACTCCTTCATCTCCGCACCAGCCCAGATCCAGACCCCCAACGGGGAGATCCCGGCCGACCAGCCGGCCTGGAACAAGCAGCGCAACTCCCAGATGCCGAACCGTCGCTACCTGCCCTTCTTCGAGGAAGTCGACCACATCACCCTGCCGGACCGCACCTGGCCGGATAAGGTCATCGACCGCGCCCCGCAGTGGTGTGCTGTCGACCTGCGCGACGGCAACCAGGCCCTGATCGACCCCATGAGCCCAGAGCGCAAGCGCCGCATGTTCGACATGCTGGTGAAGATGGGTTACAAGGAGATCGAGGTCGGCTTCCCGTCCGCGTCCCAGACGGACTACGACTTCGTCCGCGAGATCATCGAAGAGAACAAGATCCCGGACGACGTCACCATCCAGGTCCTGGTCCAGGCACGCGAGCACCTGATCCGCCGCACCTTCGAGGCCTGCGCCGGGGCGAAGAACGTCATCGTCCACTTCTACAACTCCACCTCCGAGCTGCAGCGCCGTGTGGTCTTCCGCAAGGACAAGAAAGGCATCAAGAAGCTGGCCACCGACGCAGCTCACCTGATCAAGGAAATCGCCCAGGACTACCCGGACACCAACTGGCGCTGGGAGTACTCCCCGGAGTCCTTCACCGGCACCGAGATCGAGTACGCCAAGGAAGTCTGCGACGCCGTCGTCGAGGTCATCGACCCGACCCCGGAGAACCCGATCATCATCAACCTGCCCTCCACGGTGGAGATGATCACCCCGAACGTCTACGCGGACTCCATCGAGTGGATGCACCGCAACCTGAACCGCCGCGACTCCATCATCCTCTCCCTGCACCCGCACAACGACCGCGGCGAGGGCGTGGCCGCCGCCGAGCTGGGCTACCTGGCCGGCGCCGACCGCATCGAGGGCTGCCTGTTCGGCAACGGTGAGCGCACCGGCAACGTCTGCCTGGTCACCCTGGGCCTGAACATGCTGACCCAGGGCGTGGACCCGCAGATCGACTTCTCCGACATCGACCAGATCCGCCGCACCGTGGAGTACTGCAACCAGCTGCGCGTCCCGGAGCGCCACCCGTACGGCGGTGAGCTGGTGTTCACCGCGTTCTCCGGCTCCCACCAGGACGCCATCAACAAGGGCCTGGCAGCCATGGCGGAACGCGACGCTGCCGAGGACGCCCCGGAGGACCCAGCCAGCGCGGACTCCGAGACCCTGACCGAGGCCGTCCGCAACGTCACCTGGGAGGTGCCGTACCTGCCGATCGACCCGAAGGATATCGGGCGCTCCTACGAGGCCGTCATCCGCGTGAACTCCCAGTCCGGCAAAGGCGGGGTCGCCTACATCATGAAGACCGACCACAACCTGGACCTGCCCCGCCCAATGCAGGTGGAGTTCTCCGGCATCGTCCAGGCGGTCACCGACGCCGAGGGCGGCGAGGTGAATCCGAAAGCCATGTGGGACATCTTCGCCACCGAGTACCTGGACCGCACCACCCCGGTGGACGTAATCTCCACGACCGTGGACGGTGGCCAGAACGAGGGCGAGGAATCCGCCGTGACCTCCCAGATCGAGTTCAACGGCGAGCCGAAGACCCTCAAGGGCCGCGGTAACGGCCCGATCGCCGCGTACTGCGATGCCCTGGAGTCCCTGGGCGTGGAGGTGGAGGTCCAGGAGTACAACCAGCACGCCCGCACCAGCGGTGACGACGCCGAAGCCGCCGCCTACGTGCTGGCCGAGGTCAACGGGCAACCCGTCTGGGGCGCCGGTATTGCGGGCTCAATTACCTACGCCTCCCTGAAGGCGGTGACCTCCGCGGTCAACCGCGCGCTGAATAGCTAACAGGGAGGCTCCCGGGGGGACAGGGCGGGGCACGGGCGCGTGGGGTCGCGCTGGTGGCCCCGCCCTTTGTCGTGCGTGGGGTGGGTGTTCCTCTGCCCCGCTCTTCGTCGTGCGTGGGGTTCCCGTGGGACGCGTGGACTAACATGGTTCCCAATGAATAACCAGCAGTTTTCGGACTCGGGCGACCGTCCCGCACCCCGTCGCCGCGCCCGCCGCAGGGTCAGCCGCCGCGCCGGCTCCCCGTCAGCGGCAGCCATCGCCTCCGCATCCGCCGTCGAGGCCGCCGAAGCGCTCCGCCCAAGCAGCCGACGCTCGAACACAGACGCCACCAGCTACCCCACAACCGGCCGCGACGGCTCCGACCAGTCCGGCCCGGATCGCTCGGGATCCGGCAGCTCAGGCACGAGCGCCGCGACCACTGGGAATGCCGTCGAACCCTCCGAGCACCCCAGCCCGGCCCACACCATCCCCACCCCGCCCAGCGTTGCGGACGCCCCCACCGTCGCGGTGGCCGTCACCACCAGCGGGATTCACCCAACCACGGCCCGGCTCATCGCCCTGGCCGCGGTCTACTACGACACCGATGGCGCCGAAGTCGGTCACTTCGTCCAGGCCCTCAACCCCAGCGAGGACCCCGGCCCGTGGCACATGCACGGCTTCGACGCCGGCGAGCTGGCCCAGCAGATTGGCTTCGCCACCGCCGCCGCGGAGATCAAGGCGGCCCTCGACGGCCGCGAGGTGATCCTCCACGACGCGCCCTTCGCCTGGGGTTTCATCACCCACGAGTTCCGCCGGGCCCAGCGCGCCGCCAACCGCGGCCGCGGGCGTGGCCGCGCCGGCAAGGGACGCGGGCGTGGTCGCAGCAAGGCCATCCCCACCCCGGAACCGGCCGTACTGATCGACACCCTAGCCACCACGCGTCGCCAGGAGATGCCTGCCGTCGACCCCCGCGCCCGGGCGGTCGCGAAGCTCTACCCGCATAACGCCCCGGCTGATGCCCTCCCGGAGCTCGGTGCGGCGGCCTCCGATCAGCGGGCCGCCATGCCTGCCGAGAAGCTCCTGGTCGCCGACGCCCGCCTGCTCGGGGCGCTGCACGTGGCACAGCGGGAAAAGGCAGACCGGGACGGCGGCGACGTCGTCCGCCTCGACCCCGAGGACCTGACCGCGGACCAGTTCGGTTTGCAGCGCGGCGCCATCCGCGTGGACGCCATCAACGCCCCGCGACCGCTCGAGAACCCCGGCACCCCGGTGAGCGAGGACGGCACCTGGCAGCTCGTCGCGGGCATGGAGTTCGTGGTCAGCCCGGACGTCGCCCGCGACCCGGACGAGCTCATCGAGCAGGGCGTGGCGGCCGGGCTGGTGTACTCCGAGAAGCTGAACCGCACCTCCAGCCTGGTGGTCTGCAATCAGAACGTCGAGCTGCGCGGCAAGGCCATGCACGCCGACCGGAAGGACATCCCGCTGCTCAGCGACGAGGAGTTCCTCGACGCGCTCGAGGACGTCGCCGAAGGCACACGAAGCACCGACGCCGGCCGCGGTGGAGGTCAGCGTGGTGGTCAACGAGCGAACGGTCAGCGGGGTGGCGGCCGCGGCGGTAGTGCTCAGCGCTCCGGTGGTCGCGGCGGCGGTCGGCCCGGTTCCGGTGGTTCGGGATCGGGTTCCGGTAACCGGCGCAAGCGCTCGCGCGGGGGACGTCGCCGTGGCGGCTCGCAGGGCGGCGGTCGCGCCAACGATGGTTCCCAAAACGGCGGCGGCAACGGCGGCAGTGGCGGCAACCACGCCGGAAAGAACAACGGCTCCGGCGCCCAGAAAACCGACAGCAAGAACCCGAAGAACACCGGGAAAAACAACTCCGAGCAGCCAAAACGCAAACGCAAGCGCGGTGGACGTCGCCGTGGCCGCGGCGGACGCGGGTCGAACGGACAAGGCAGCAAGACTAACGTAGGCAAACGTGAAAACTAAGAATCCGAACGGAAACGGCAGCACCCGCCGCATGAGCCTGCGCAGCCGCATCGCCTGCCAGGCCGCAGTCCTCGCGACGTGGGCGTCCCAGAAAACCGGGCGCGGTGCGGGTGGAATGATCGGCGGGCTCATCGCCAACGCCATCGACCCGAACCTCCTCGCGCAGCTCGGCCAGGGCCGCCCGACGGTGCTGGTCACCGGCACGAACGGCAAATCCACGACCACCCGGATGCTCGCGCACGCGCTTGCGTCCCGCTACAGCGTCGCCACCAACGAGGGCGGCGACAACATGGACGCCGGCGTCATCTCCGCGCTGCTCGCGGGGCGGGACAAGGACGTTGTCGCGCTCGAGGTCGACGAGCTCCACGTCCCGAATATCGCGGAGAAGCTGGACGCGGACGTGCTCATCCTGCTCAACCTCACCCGCGACCAGCTGGACCGCGTGGGCGAGATCAACAAGATCGAACGCGCGCTGCGGGCCTGCGTCGAGGCGCGGCCGAACATGACGGTGATCGCAAACTGCGACGACGTCCAGGTCACCTCCGTGGCGTGGGACGCGCCGAACGTCGTGTGGGTTTCCGCCGGCGCCGGCTTCGTGGGGGATTCCACCAGCTGCCCGCGCACCGGCGGGCACATCGTGCGCACCGAGGACGACTGGTACGCCGTGAAGAAGCTCCCGGATGGGCGCGAGTTCCGCCGGCCCGAGCCGACCTGGTGGGTCGATAAGGACGGCCTCGGCTATGCCGGGAAAACCCTGCCCATGAACCTGCAGCTCCCTGGCCGCGCCAACCGTGGGAATGCGGCCCAGGCGATCGCGGCAGCCGTCGTCATGGACGTGCCGGTCACACACGCGCTGCGCGCCGCAGAGGAGGTCACGGACGTCGCCGGGCGCTACTCCCTCGTCGAATTCGAGGGCCACACGCTGCGCCTCATGCTGGCGAAGAACCCCGCGGGCTGGCAGGAAGCGCTGTCGATGATCGACCGGGACGTGGACTCCGTCGTCATTGCCGTGAACGGGCAGGTCGCGGACGGGCAAGACCTCTCCTGGATTTGGGACGTCCGCTTCGAAGACTTCGAGGGCCAGCAGGTACTCGCCGCGGGTGAGCGCGGCACCGACCTGGCCGTGCGGCTGGGCTACGCCGGGGTGCGGCACACGCTGATCAAGGACACGGTCGACGCCGTGCTCGCGTGCCCGCCGGGGCGCGTGGAGGTGCTCGCGAACTACACCGCCTTCCGCGACCTGAAGCGCGAGCTGGAGCGGCGCGGCGCGACAACCGTTGAGGCTGACGGCACGGACGCTACCAGCACCACCGGCGAGGCGACAACCACCGCGACCGAGGAGGACGCACGATAATGGCAGAGCTCAACATTGGCCTGGTGCTGCCCGACGTGCTCGGCACCTACGGCGACGACGGCAACGCGCTCGTGCTGCGGCAGCGCGCCCGCCTGCGCGGCATCACCGCCGAGATCCACACCATCCGCTACGGGGAGGCTGTCCCGGAAACGCTGGACGTCTACACCCTGGGTGGCGGCGAGGACGTCGCCCAGCTGCTGGCCGCGGAGCACCTGCGCGCCGGCGGTGGCCTGGTGCGCGCGGCTGAGTCGGGTCGACCGGTGCTCGCGATCTGCGCGGGCCTGCAGGTGCTCGGTGAGTCCTTCCACGCTGGTGGGAAGCTTGCGGAGGGGCTCGGG
>NZ_JASLIP010000103.1 GCF_030152825.1 Corynebacterium sp. | reverse complement strand
ACCGCCCCGCAGTGGCGCAACCTGCGCATTCCGATGGAGTGGATCCCGGAGGAGGCGGATCAGATCCGCATTGTCGCGGTAGACACGAACCTCACCCCGTCCGAGTGGCTGGCGCTGACCCCGCCGCGTGCCCCGCAGCTGGAGTCGCTGAATGACTATGTGGGTTCCGAGGCTCCGGCACTGCTGGACTGGGCCACGGCCTTCCAGTTCCCGTGCCAGCGGCCATTCGACCACAACGTGGGCGTGGCTGAGGTGCCGGAGTTCCGCATCTCGCCGGATCACTCGGCCCGCCGCATCCTCACCCCGGTGATGGACTACGCCGGTGGCGGTTCCGTGGGGCTGGTGCAGATGAGCACGCAGGCCACGGAGCTGCCGACCTACCTTAAGGACGACTGGCTGCGGGACTGGGGCGTGTTGGACCGCCTGCGTACCTTCCCAGACGCCACGGGTGAAAAGCCCCGCCCGGTTGAGGTGGACGTCGAAGAGAAGACCCGCTCGGGCTTCTGGTACAACGGCCCGATGAAGTACAACGATGAATAATTAGCGGGTGGCCTGCCGGCTAAACGGCAGGCTGGCAGCGCACGTGGGTGAGCAACACTAGCTGTGCGCGAGCAGTACTAACTGCCTCAAGAGCCAGCTGCCTCAAGCGTTAACTGCCCCGGCAACGACGAAGCCCGCGGCTCCTCGTACCTCGAGAGGAGTCGCGGGCTTTATCTTTCGCGAGCGGGTGTGCTCCGGTGTTTAGCTCAGGGCGCGCAGGAGGCCCTGGACCGCGTTCGGGTCGACATTGAGCTGACCGTTCTGCAGCTGGCCTGCCCAGTCCTGGGTGCCTGCCACCGTCTGGATGACACGGAGCAGCTGGCCCAGGTCAACGGTGGAGCTGCTGCCGGCGCTGCCCAGGGCACCGGACTCGCCTGCCATGTTGAGCAGCTGCTGGATCGCCTCGGTGGGCACGCCACCGTTCTGGCGGGCCTCGCCCAAGGCGCCAGCCAGCGCGGTGAGTGCAGGCAGGAGCTCCTGGCCCTGCTGGATCTTCTCTGCGACCTGGTCCTGCGGCACGCCAAGCTGCTGGGAGATCGCGGAAGCTACCGGGCCGGTGAGCTGCGGCAGTGCGCTGTTGATGAAGGTCTCCGGGGATACACGGCCGCCGACGACGCCGAGCAGCTGGACCACGAAGTCCGAGGTGATCGGCATGTTAACGCCGGTCTGGTGCTCGATCTCGTTGACGATCTGGGCCTCCTTCTCGACGATCGGCTGGGTTGCTGCCAGCTGGTTGGAGGTCTCGCCGGCCGGGGTGCTAGCTCCCATGTCTCCGGCCAGTGCCTGGAGCTGGGAGTCGTCGCCGTAGTACTCGTTCATATCGACGTCGGTGATCACGCCGTCGACGGAGCCGTTGCCGCTGTACTGCCAGAAGGTGACCTTGTCCCAGCCGCCCGGGATGTCCCCCGGCAGACTGTTGGAGTAGTAGGCCAGCCACAACGGGTACTCGGAGAACTCCGTCGTATTCGCCATCTTCTGCTTCCAGAAGGAGTAGTAGGTGTAGATGATCGGCTGGCGGCCGGTCTGGATCTTGATCTCGTCGATCCATTCACGCACCCAGTGCTGCAGCTGCTGCGGGCTAAGGCCCTGATCTTCCTCGAGGTCGAGGACCGGCGGCAGGGAAGGCTGCGGGCCGGTCGCGATCACGGAGGCATAGAACCGGGCCTCGGCGCGCGGATCGTTCCAACCCGGGCGAGCGTAGTGGTAGCTGCCCGGGATGATGCCGGCCTGCTGAGCCTTCACCGAGTCGGAGGCGTAGTAGGGGTTGGTGTAGTTGGTGCCCTCGGTGGCCTTCACGAAGGCGAACTTCTGGCCGCTGGCAGCAACGGTGTTCCAATCGATAGCTGCGCCGCCCGGGTGCTGGTGGGAGGCGACGTCAATGCCCGGGATTGCCCAGGAGGGCACCGGGATCACGTGGCTCGCCATCAGCGCGGCGACGGTGGCAGACGTGCCCAGGAGGGCAGTTGCCGTGAGGCGTGCAGGGGTCGAGGTACGGCGCGTGCGGCGCCAAGGCAGTGAACGCATGTGAAATAGAGTACCCAACTTTCACTATTTTCACATCCGTATCGCACGTAATCTCCAACACCTTACACCACTGTAATTAACAAAGGCCCCATTGCGGGGCTATGTTTTTGCGCCTCGCGGCGGCACCGCACCCCAGGGCGAGGCACCCGCTAGGGCTCGTCGAAACCGTCCTCGACCTGCCGCAATGCCTTCTCCTCCCGGTAGAAGCACGTGGCTAGCACGGCGACCCCGGCGACCCATACGGTCGCCATCGCGAACAGTGCGGCCGGCTCCGGCCAGCTGATATTCCACAAGAAATGCAGCGCAAAACCGGCGAAACCCCAGCCGAAAACCTGCCCAAAACGCCATGCTCGGCTCCGTTCGTGCGGCCCCCATAGCGCCCGCCCAATGCCATAACCGACGAGCCCGCTGAATACCGCGTGCAGCCCGATACCGAAAAGCAACCGCATGCCATAGGCGGATGCCGCCCCCACCACGTCCGAGGAAGGATGCAGCACACCGAGGAACAGCGCGTAGAGCGAGCTCTCGTAAACCTCCATGCCGAGCCCGACGAACACGCCGGCCAGCAGGCCATGGTGCGGCCGGTTCCACCAATCGCGGCCGATCCACAGCAGCATCCAGATACCCAGGGCCTTCGTGATCTCCTCCGGCCAGGCCCCACCAAAGGCCGTCGAGAGAAGGGGCAGGCCAAGCTTCTCCGGAATCTCGCTGGCCGCATCCGCCGCGGTGAATACCGCGAGCACGCTGCCAGCGCTCGCTCCCCACCACAGAGCCATGGCCACCAGGCGGCGCGACGTACCCCGGTAGCAACGCAGGTGGCTAAGCCCCCACCAGGCCACAGCAACCAGAGCAATGGAGATGCCGAGGGCAACCAGCAGTGGCAGCCCGGGAGCCGACGGCGTCGCAAGCAGCAGCGCGAGCACGGCCAATACCGAGCAAAGCACCGCCAGCAGGGTGAAGCAGATATAGACCCCACCGCGCCGAATACGCGGCCCCGAGGCCCCCTCTGGCGAAAAGCCCAGCGCGGAGCCCGCCTCGGAGATCGGCAATGGCAAGGCGCTCCTCTCCGGCGTCGAGTCGGCAGGGTTACTGCGCCCCTGGGATTGCTGTTCCGGCAGCATCATCGGCCTCCCTCCCGCTGCTGTGGGGAGACCTCGGTGACGGCCTCTGGTCGCAGCTCGGCGGTCTTCAGCAGCTCGTTGACCATCGCCTTCGTGCTATCCACTCCCCGGGCCGTGACCTGCAGGCTAACGAGCGTGCCCTCGCCGTCCCCGCCGTCATCCTCACGGAAGAACCCGACCGTCCGACTGAGGTCGGCATCGGAAAACGGGTCGACGTCCTCGCCCTCGTCGTTGGCGGCGGCTACCTCGTAGTAGTCGGTCACCCAGACGTCGGTCACCCCAGT
>NZ_JASLIP010000045.1 GCF_030152825.1 Corynebacterium sp. | reverse complement strand
GAGATCCGGCTCTTCGGCCTGGACCCCGCCAAGGAATCCGACGCCGTGCGCTCCCGCATCGGTGTGATGCTGCAGGGCGGCGGTGCTTACCCGGGCATCCGGGTCGGCGAGATGCTCAAGTTGGTTGCCAGCTATAGCGAGGACCCGCTCGATACCGAGTGGCTGCTGGACATGGTGGGGCTTACGAAACACCGCTCCACCACCTATCGGCGTCTCTCCGGCGGGCAGCAGCAACGTCTTGCGCTCGCCTGTGCGCTGGTGAACCGCCCGGAGCTGGTCTTCCTCGACGAGCCCACCGCAGGGCTGGACGCACAGTCCCGGCACGCAGTGTGGGACATCGTGCGCTCCATGCGCCGCGACGGCGTGGGCGTCGTCCTCACCACCCACCTGCTCGACGAAGCGGAGGCGCTCTCCGACCGGGTCGTCATCATCGACAAGGGCAAGGTTGTCGCCGCCGGTACGCCGAAGGAACTCACCTCCGAGCGCTCAGGGGGCGGAAGCGGGCACACCTTCCAGGTCAGCGTCGACGCTGACCTCGACCGGGATCACTTCCACCGTGCACTCCTCGAGGCCAAGGCCGGCGCTGCGAAGGCAGCACAGGGGGCGCTGCTGGATGAGGCCAGCGGCGCCGTGTCAGCGCCATCGGTACGGGTCCGGGAGATCAAGCCACGCCAGTTCGCCGTGGAGGGCATCCCCGCCACTCCCGACGGTGTCCTGATGCTCGCGCTCGCCACCCGCGACTGCGCGACGATGATCACGAAGCTCGATAGCACTGAACAGACCCTGGAGGAAGTTTTCCTCTCGCTGACCGGATGGGAGATGCGTTCATGACTTCCGCGAACAACCTAGGCGCCCAAGGTGGCCAGCCCGCAGGGACGCCAGCGGGTCAGGGCTCCGGTGTTTCCGCAGACCCGGCTACCGAGACGGGGGCCGTGATGGAGGATGCGCCAGCAACCGGCGGCCGCTTCCCCGTCGGCACCTTTGAACCCGCCCCGAAACAGGCCAGCTTTCTGCGGATGTTGCTGGCACAGACCAAGATCGAGTCCCTGCTCTTCCTGCGCCACGGCGAGCAGCAGCTGCTTTCCTTGATCATCCCGGTTGGCCTGCTGCTGGGGCTGGCCCTGGTACCGGTCGTCCCGTTGGACGACCCCGTGGCTAGCGCGTTCCCGATGGTGCTCGCGGTGGCGATCATGGGTGCCGGTTTCACAGGCCAGGCCATCGCCGTGGCCTTCGACCGGCGCTACGGGGCGCTCAAGCGAATCGGCGCGGCTGGGGTTCCCACCTCTGCCCTCATCGCCGGCAAGATCGCCGCGGTGTTGATCGTGGTTGCCGTCCAGGTGCTGATCCTCACGGTTGTCGCCCTGCTGCTGGGGTGGTCACCACCGGGACTCGGGCTGGTGATCGCCGTGATTTTCCTCATCCTGGGTGTGGGCTGCTTCACCTCGCTGGGCCTGTTGCTCGGGGGTACCTTGAGCTCCGAGATGGTGCTGGCACTCGCGAACACCATTTGGTTTGTGCTGCTGGGCGCGGTTGGTTACTCCACCGTCGCCTCCGACCTGGGACCCCAGGCACAAACCCTGTTGCAGCTGATTCCATCCGTGGCGCTGGCCGCCGGGCTGGAAGAATCCTTCGCCGGCGGGGTCGACTGGTTCGCCATCGTCGTTCTCGCGGTCTGGGCGATCGTGGGTGCGGCCGCCGCCCAGAAGCTCTTCTCCTTCACCATCAAGGGCGATTAGATCAAGACAGCTTCTCACCGCCGGAACTGGCCTCAACGCAAAGTTTTGTGTGTGCTTGTTCACAGCCTGCTGTGGTGGGCCTCGCCTAGCGCGCGCCCTTTAGCTTTGCTCCCTCACCGCGACTAATCTTGAGTGCTGTGATGGATCCGATTAGCCAACAAGCAGCCCAAACGAACAACCCGTTGAGCCGGGCAATGCTGAAACTCTACGCAGCGATTTACCGCGCGGACCGCAAGGTCGGCCTGCCGCGCGAGGTGGACGCCGATGGCACCAAGGCCGTGAAGGTCCCGCGCCTCAAGACCCAGTGGGTGCTGACCCTCATCCTGCTGATCTGCCAGACGGGCATCACCTTCACCGGATCCCTCGTCCGCGTGACCGGCTCCGGCCTCGGCTGTGAGACCTGGCCACAGTGCCACCCGGGTTCCTTCGTGCCGGTCCCAGGGTCGGCGCCCTGGATTCACCAAATCATTGAGTTCGGCAACCGGATGCTGACCTTCGTGCTGGCCGTCGCCGCACTTGCCGCCTTCATCGCGCTGCTGCGCGCAGGGCGACGCTCCTCGATCCTCCACCTGTCCTTCATCCAGGGTCTGGGCATCATCGCCCAGGCCGTCATCGGTGGCATCAGCGTGCGCCTGGATCTGGCGTGGTGGATCGTCGCCGCCCACTTCCTGCCCTCCATGCTGCTCGTCTTCCTGGCTGCGGTCCTGCTCGTCAAGGTCACCGAGGACGACGACGCCCCTATCAAGCCTCAGATGCCGGCCGCCCTGCGCGTGCTCACCACGATGAGCGCCGTGGCGCTGGCCTTCACTCTGATCACGGGTGTGCTCGTCACGAGTGCGGGCCCGCACGCCGGTGACGAGGCAATCAAGCCGGAGCACCGCCTGCAGGTGAGCCTCGAATCCATCGCCCATATCCATGCCCACGCGATGTACCTCTACCTGGGCCTGACGATCGGCCTGATCGCAGCCCTCATCGCCGTGGTGGCCGCACCGCGCGTGCGGAAGGCTGCCGCCTGGATGTGCGCCGGCATTCTCTTCCAGGGCGTGGTGGGCATCATCCAGTTCTGGCTGGGCGTGCCCCGCTGGACTGTCCCGGTCCACGTCATCGGTTCCGGTCTGGTCACCCTGGCCACCGGCTACCTGTGGGCGCTGCGCTACCAGAAGACCCACGAGGAACAGAGCGAAACGGTGAGCCACGCCGTCCAGGGAGACTAAACGGGTTTCCCCACCCGGCTCATAGGACACACTCAAGCGCCGGGCAAACGCCCCCCAAAAAAACTTCCAGGAGCCGCAACATATCGACGCGGCCCGTGACGTGCACCAGCCCGGGTGGATCGTTGTTTTCCAACGGCTCGGCCCGGGCTTTCACCACGACGGGGAGCGAGACCTATTCGCTGATGGCTGTATGCGCCTTGCGCACCGCGAGCATAACCAGCACAAACGTGATCCCCGCAGTTGGCAGAGTTGCGAAGCCAATCTGCTCGTCACTGGCAAAGGTAAAGAAGATTCCACCGAGGATCATCGGCAGGCTGCTGGCTTTGAGATAGCCCGCAGCCGCCTTATGCCCCGTCGGCCAGGCCTCATCGCTGGAAAGCGTCTTGTGGGTCCTGACTCCGATCCAGTCATTGAGGGGCAGAGTTTCTGATCCGCCCTTCACCCCAACCCTCAGCAATATTGCGCCTCCGGCCAGGTAAGAAGTCACCATGATGATGGAAAAGAGTGGCATCGGTACTCCTCTTCGCTAGCAAAAAAATAACGGCCGCATCTGGGAGGATGCGGCCTGCGGAAACGGGGCAGATCCCCGGGTTAGCTCTCCAGTTTAGTTGCTGCGCATCTGCTAGATGGTGTCTCAGCCAATAACGGTGTCGACGGAGAGCGCAACGAAGAGCAGGGAGACTAAACGGGTTTCCGTCCCGGTGCATGCGAGACGCTCAAGCGCCGGGCAAACGCGTCCCCCGCCCATAAAGCCGGACAGGGGTCGCAACACATGTGCACGGCCCGTGACCCGCACAAGCCCGGGTCGACCATTGATTCCAACGGTTCCACCCCGGCTTTTCCACGACGGGAGCGATAGCTACCCGCTAATGGCGGCTTTCGCTTTGCTGGCCGCGAGGATCACCAGCACGAGCATGACTCCGACGGCCGGCAGGCTGGCCCACGCGATCTGCTCCTCGCTGGCGAAGATGAAGAAGATCCCACCGAAGATCATCGGCATGCTACTGACCTTGAGATAGCCCGCAGCCGCCTTGTGCCCCGTCCGCCAAGCCTTATCGCTGGCGAGCGTCTTGGAGGTCCTGATGCCGATCAACTCGTTGCGGGGCAGGGTCTCTGCGCCGGCTTTAACTCCGGTCCAGAGCAGCAGAGCTCCAGAGGCTACGTAGACGGCAACCATGAGGATGTTAATGATGCTCATCAGATTCCTTCCGGCAACCATAAATAACGGCCGCACCCTCCCGGATGCGGCCTGAGGAACGGGGCGATGCCCCGGGTTAGCTCTCCAGTTTAGTTGCCGAGCATCTGCCAGACGGTGTCCCAGCCAACAACAGCGTCGACCGAAAGGGCAACGAAGAGCAGGGAAAGGTAGTTATTCGAGAGGAAGAACAGCTTCATCGGCTTGACCGGCGTGCCCTCCTTGACCCCGCGGTGCAGGCCGTGGGCGCGGAAGATGAACCAGGCGCCGGAGGCCAGAGCCGCGACGGCGTAGATCCAACCCGCGGCGGGGACCAGAAGCAGCGAGGTGATGACCGTCGCCCAGGTGTACCAGAGGATCTGGCGGGTGACCTCCAGCGGCGGCTTGACCACCGGCATCATGGGTACGCCCGCGGCCTTGTAGTCCTCTCGGTAGCGCATGCCCAGCGCCCAGGTGTGGGGCGGAGTCCAGAAGAAGATCACCATGAACAGGATGATCGCCTGAATCCAGGAGCTCCAGCCGGCGTTGAAAGCGCCGCCGTTGTTATCCGTCACAGCTGCCCAGCCGACCATGACGGGCATGCAGCCGGCGGCCCCACCCCAGATGACGTTCTGCCAGGTGCGGCGCTTCAACCACTTGGAGTAGACGTAGACGTAGAACCAGATGGTCAGCAGGATGAACGCGGCAGACAGCGGAGAGTGCACGAGGAAGGTCAGCCACAGCACGCTGGCGATCATCAGCACCCAGGCAAAGATCTTCGCGTGTTCGACCGGAACCGTGTCCTTGGCCAGCGGGCGGCGGCGCGTGCGGCGCATCAACTGGTCAATGTCGTAGTCGACGACCATGTTGAATGTATTGGCGGAGGCCGCGCCCATCCAGCCACCGATGAGGGTGAGGATGATCAGGCCGAGCTCAATCTCACCGCGATTGGCCTGGAGCATCGCCGGGATCGTCGCGACGAGGAGCAACTCGATGACCCGGGGCTTGGTCAACGCTAGATAAGCCTTGACCGCATCCAAGATTCCATTCACGAAGCCTTCTGCCTCCACTTCTCCACGTCTTATCCGCCTATACGCTACCCGAGCGCATTCTGTGGGCGAAACTGCGCCGATACCGCGAGTCGCCAGATTGGGGGCCGGATTGGGGACATTTGATCAAGCCCTCTTGAGTAGTCGAAAAGGCGGCTTGAAAAGTTCCCGCTGCCCCGAGAACGCAGTTTTTCTCGGTGGCCGGTAGATTGAATTATGCATAGCTAGGCCTCGCTCGCCCGTTCGTGGCAGAGAGAGCCCAACACCCGAGTACTTCACACCCCGAGGAAGGCCCAAGTTCGTGTCTTATAATCCGAATCTCCCTGCCGAGCTCCAAGCATTGATGGTCCGCAACTTCCCTGCGGATTGGTCTGAGAAGGACACCCGGGCAGTCGACCTTGCCCGCGTGCTCGCCGCCGATGCGGTGGAGAAGTGCGGTTCGGGGCACCCGGGCACCGCGATGAGCCTCGCCCCCCTGGCCTACACGCTCTACCAGCGCGTACTGCGCCACAACCCGAAGAACCCCACCTGGCTTGGCCGCGACCGTTTCATCCTCTCCTGTGGCCACTCTTCGCTCACCCAGTACATCCAGCTGTACCTGGGCGGTTTCGGCCTGGAGCTTGAGGACATCAAGCAGCTGCGCCAGTGGGGCTCCCTGACCCCGGGCCACCCGGAGGTCGGCCACACCGACGGCGTGGAGATCACCACCGGTCCGCTCGGCCAGGGCCTGGCTTCCGCTGTGGGCATGGCGATGGCAGCTCGGCGCGAGAAGGCACTCTTCGACCCGAACGCCGGCGACGGCGACTCCCCCTTCGACCACTTCGTCTACGTCATCGCCTCCGACGGCGACGTCCAGGAGGGCATCACCGCCGAGGCAGGCTCCCTGGCAGGTACCCAGGAGCTGGGTAACCTCATCGTCTTCTGGGACGATAACGGCATCTCCATCGAGGACGACACCACCATCGCCTTTACCGAGGACGTCGCCGCCCGCTACGAGGCCTACGGCTGGCAGGTCCTGGAGGTCACCGGCGAGGACGTCGAAGGCATCCTGGACGCCGTGGAGCGCGCGAAGCAGGAGAAGAACAAGCCGACCTTCATCCGCATGCGCAGCGTCATCGCCTACGGCGCGCCGACCGCAGTGAACACCGGCGCTTCGCACGGCGCGGCCCTGGGTGCCGAGGAGCTCTCCGGGGTCAAGGAGAACCTGGGCTTCCCGGACGAGCCCTTCCCGGTTGAAGAGGAGATCATCGAGCACACCCGCCAGCTCATCGC
Source organism: Corynebacterium sp. (assembly GCF_030152825.1). GTDB lineage: Bacteria > Actinomycetota > Actinomycetes > Mycobacteriales > Mycobacteriaceae > Corynebacterium. The sequence continues at coordinate 74,655 of NZ_JASLIP010000045.1, read as the reverse complement.
CCGTGGTGAGGCGGCGGAGGCCGAGTGGCGCAAGAGCTTCGACGCCTGGGCTGAGGCCAACCCCGAGAATAAGGCGCTCTTCGACCGCCTCTTCGCCGGCGAGCTGCCGGAGGGCTTCGACGCTGACCTGCCGAGCTACGAGGCCGGCGAGTCCGTCGCAACCCGCAAGGCCTCCGGTGCCGCGCTCCAGGCCCTGGCGAAGAAGATGCCGGAGCTGTGGGGCGGCTCCGCCGACCTGGCCGGTTCCAACAACACCCTCATCAATGGTGAGGACTCCTTCGGTCCGACCAGCATCTCCACCTCTACCTTCACCGCCTCCCCAACCGGCCGGAACCTGCACTTCGGCATCCGGGAGCACGCGATGGGCGCGATCATCAACGGCATCGCCCTGCACGGCCCGACCCACCCGTACGGTGCGACCTTCCTGCAGTTCTCCGACTACATGCGCGCCTCTGTCCGCCTGGCCGCGCTGATGAGCACCGATAGCTACTTCGTGTGGACGCACGACTCCATCGGCTTGGGCGAGGACGGGCCGACCCACCAGCCGATTGAGCACCTGGCTGCGCTGCGCGCGATCCCGAACCTTGCGGTGATTCGCCCGGCTGATGCGAACGAGACCTCCGCCGCGTGGGCCGAGGCGCTCGAGGCTCCGGTCGCGCCGAAGGCCATGATCCTTACCCGCCAGAACGTCCCGGTCCTGGAGGGCACCAAGGAGAAGGCCCGCGAGGGTGTGCGCCGCGGTGGCTACATCCTCCGCGAGTCCTCCACCGACACCCCGCAGGTCATCCTCATTGGTACCGGCTCCGAGGTGCAGCTGGCCGTGGCTGCGGCCGAGGCGCTCGAGGCCGAGGGCATCGGCACCCGTGTGGTGTCCATGCCGGTCGTCGAGTGGTTCAAGGCCCAGGACCAGGCCTACCGCGACGAGGTGCTGCCACCGTCCGTGACCGCCCGCGTCTCCGTCGAGGCGGGCATCGCGATGCCGTGGCACGAGTTCACCGGCTTCGGTGGGCGCAATATCTCCATCGAGCACTTCGGTGCCTCGGCGGATTACCAGCGCCTCTACCAGGAGTACGGCATCACGGCAGAGGCTGTCGCCGACGCCGCCCGCGAGCTCGTCTAGCCAGCTCGTTACGGCGCGCTCCCCCGGCGTTTTTTGGCGGGTTTTCTGCCCGGGGGAGCAAAGTCGAAACCATCACCTGCCAGCAGTAGGCTGGTGAGCGATGAACACTCCAAGCAATATCCAGAAACTCGCTTCCGCTGGCACCTCCGTGTGGCTCGACGACCTGTCCCGGCCACGCCTGACCAGCGGTGAGCTCGCCTCCCTCATCGATGCCAAGGGCATCGCGGGAGTGACGACCAACCCAGCCATCTTCGCGGCTGCCATGTCCCAGGGGGATGCCTACGACGAGCAGCTGCGCGAGCTCGCTGCTGCCGGCGTCGACGCCGACGAGGCAGTTTTCGCCATGGCTGTTAAGGACGTGCGGGATGCCTGCGACGTTCTGGCTGGTGTCCACGCGCAGACAGGTGGGGTCGACGGCTGGGTCTCCCTCGAGGTCGACCCTCGCCTCGCCCACGATGCCGCCGGGACGGTCGCCCAGGCCAAGGAGCTGGCGGCTCAGGTTAATCGCGCAAACCTGATGATCAAGATCCCCGCGACCACCGAGTGCCTGCCCGCGATCAGCGAGGTGCTGGCCGCAGGCATCAGGGTCAACGTGACCCTCATCTTCAGCGTGGAGCGTTACGAGCAGGTCATGGAGGCCTTCATCGAGGGCATCGCCGCCGCCGAGAAGGCGGGCCAGGACATCAGCAAGATCCACTCTGTTGCCTCCTTCTTCGTCTCCCGCGTGGACAGCGACATCGATCCGCAGCTGGCTGAGAAGGGTGCGGAGGCCGCAGCGCTGCAGGGCAAGGCGGCACTCGCCAACGCCCGCCTGGCCTACGCCTCCTACCTCGACAACCTCGCCAATAACCCCCGCTGGCAGGAGTTCGTGGGCCGTGGGGCGAACACCCAGCGCCCGCTGTGGGCGTCCACCTCCGTGAAGAACCCGGAGTACCCAGACACCCTCTACGTCACCGAGCTCGCGGGCCCCAACACCGTCAACACGATGCCGGAGGCCACCCTCGACGCGACGATTGACCACGGCGAGACCACCGGCGACCAGCTGAGCGGGCGTGCCAGCGAGTCCCTCGAGGTCTTTTCCGCGCTCACGAGCGCCGGAATCGACCTGCCGGAAGTCTGGCAGCGCCTGGAGACTGAGGGCGTGCAGAAGTTCGAGCAAGCCTGGAATGAGCTTCTCGAGACCCTGCGCGAGCAGCTCGCGAAGGTCAAGTAGTTTTCCGCCATAAGTACCGCCAATCGGAAAGGGGATCGCTTCGACGTGGGCGCTTCACAGGAGAACCTCAACAACCCGCTGCGCAATCCGCAGGATAAGCGCCTCCCGCGCATCGCCGGCCCCGGCGGCTTGGTGATCTTCGGGGTCACCGGCGACCTGGCACGCAAGAAGCTGCTGCCCGCGATTTACGACCTCGCCAACCGCGGCCTGCTGCCCCCGGGCTTCTCCCTGGTGGGCTACGGGCGACGCGCGTGGAGCAAGGCGGAGTTCGAGGCCCAGGTTCTGGAGAGCGTGAAGGCGGGAGCCCGCACCCCGTGGCGCGATGCGGTCTGGGACCGGCTCGCCGAAGGCATCGAGTTCGTCCAGGGCGACTTCTCCGACGACGCCGCTTTCGACAAGCTCGCCGCCGTCACCGCCCGGCTCGACGAGCAGCGCGGAACGTCCGGGAACTGGGCCTTCTACCTCTCCGTTCCCCCACAGCACTTTTCCAGCGTGATCCACCAGCTGCAGCGCTCCGGAATGGCCCGCAGCGAAAACGGGTGGCGCCGGGTGGTCATCGAGAAGCCCTTCGGCCACGACGAGGCCTCCGCGAAGGAGCTCAACGACGTCGTCAACGAGGTCTTCCCGGAGTCCGATGTTTTCCGCATCGACCACTACTTGGGTAAGGAAACGGTCCAGAACATCCTGGCGCTGCGCTTCGCCAACCAGCTTTTCGACCCGCTGTTTAACTCCCACTACATCGACCACGTGCAAATCACGATGGCCGAGGACATCGGGCTTGGCGGGCGCGCAGGCTACTACGACGGCATCGGTGCCGCCCGAGACGTCCTGCAAAACCACCTGCTGCAGCTGCTCGCCCTCATCGCCATGGAGGAACCCGTGGCCTTCAACCCCGCAGAGCTGCAGAGCGAAAAGATTAAGGTGCTGCGCGCCACCCGACCCGTCGGCCCCTTCGCGAAAACTACCGCACGGGGCCAGTACACCGCGGGCTGGCAGGGCAGCGTTCCGGTGTGCGGCCTGCGGGAGGAGGAGGGCTTCGACCCGGAGTCCACCACCGAGACCTTTGCGGCGGCCACCTTCGAGATCTCCTCCCGTCGCTGGGCGGGGGTGCCCTTCTACCTGCGCACCGGCAAGCGCCTGGGCCGCCGGGTGACGGAGATCGCGCTGGTGTTCAAGAAGGCCCCGCACCTGCCGTTCGTGGACGGCCAGACCACCGCCCAGGGCAGCAATATGCTGGTGATCCGCGTTCAGCCCGAGGAGGGCGTGCTCATGCGCTTCGGCTCCAAGGTGCCTGGCTCCGGAATGGAGGTCCGCGATGTGAACATGGACTTCTCCTACTCCGAGTCCTTCACGGAGGAATCGCCTGAGGCCTACGAGAGGCTGATCTTGGACGCCTTCCTCGACGAAGCGAGCCTCTTCCCCACCAACGAAGAGGTCGAGCTCTCCTGGCGCATCCTGGACCCCATCCTGAAGTCCTGGGAGAGCCACGGCGCCCCGGAGGACTATCCAGCCGGCACGTGGGGTCCACCGGGAGCAGACGAGCTCATGTCCCGCAGCGGCCGCCAGTGGCGCCGCCCATAAGCCCGCTTCCCCACCATTCAAGCGAGAGAAGGAAGAGTTCCGGCATGATCATCACGCTTCCGAACACCAGCACCCGTGAGGTGACCCAGCGGCTCAACAAAGCCCGCGAGGAGCGCGGCGAGGTCGCGTCTGGCCGCGTGCTCACCGTGGTCGTCAGCTCGACCGCAGCAACCCCGCTGGAGTCAATCCTGGTGCCGGTCACCGACGCCGCCCGCGAGCACCCCGCCCGCGTGATCATCCTGCAGGAAGCCGATGGTCCCAGCGACGAGCCGCGCTTGGACGCGCAGATCCACCTAGGCGGTAAGGCCGGTGCCTCCGAAATCATCGTGCTAAGCCTGCATGGCGGCCTGACCGAGCACGAGGATTCCATCGTGCGCCCACTGCTGCTGCCGGACACCCCGATCGTCGTCTGGTGGCCGGGAGATGCGCCCCGCAACCCCGCAGCCGACCCACTTGGGGTGCTAGCGGATCGCCGCATCACGGACGTCAACGCGGAGACCACCACCCGCAGCATTTACCGGCGCCGCACCACCTACTCCCGCGGGGATTCCGACCTCGGGTGGAGCCGCATCACCCTGTGGCGGGCCCTGCTGGCCTCCACGCTGGATCAGCCGCCCTTCGAGCCGGTGGAGTCCGCTGAGGTTACCGGGCCCGCCGACGACGCCGCCGTGGACCTGGCGGCGGGTTGGCTCGCCGACCAGCTGGGGGTTCCGGTAAAGCGGATCACTTCCGACGCCCCGGTCCCTCCCGTCGACGCCGCTGGACACGAGACCGTCCCGGTCCAGAGAACGGTTCTCAACCGCGCGGGTGCGGACATCACCGTCGCTGTTCAGGACGCCCACACCGCCGAGGTCACCGTCGGGACGCGACGTTCCCTGGTGGCCCTGGCTCCCCGCGATCTGGGCGACTGCCTCGCCGAGGAGCTGCGCCACCTGGATTCCGACTACGCTTTCGGGCGGGCCCTCCGTGGACTGGTTCGGGTTAATCGCCCTCGCCGCAGCGGCGAGACGGTCACCCGCATCGTCGAGGACCTGGAGAGCCTCGAGTCCCAGCGTTAAGCACTTCTTCCCTACCCAGTTGTGGCTGAACACAAGGAGAAAGCATGACCGCAGATAACCGTGCAGAACGCAGCACCATCGACGGCACCGTGAGCGACGGTGGCGTCACCGTCATCCAGAATGCTGACCAACGAGGCCTGGCTGCTGCCGCGGCCCGGGAGCTCGTGCGCGCGGTCACGAAGATCCAGCGCGAATACTCCGGCGTCCACGGCGATGGGGTCGCACGCGTCGTTCTGACGGGCGGGGGTGCTGGGATCCAGACGCTCCGCGAGCTCGCGGTGCTGGATCACGCCGCCACCACGGCCGCGGAGGACTTCCCCATCGATGCCATCGACTGGTCCCGGGTGCTGGTCTTCTTTGGCGACGAGCGTTTCGTGCCAGCGGATGACGCGGAGCGCAACGAGAAGCAGGCGCGCGACGCGCTGCTGGACCATATCGCGATCCCGGCGGAGAACATCGTGCGCTACCTTGCCCCCACCGGGTCGGCTCCGAATGATGGTGCGGAGCTGGATGAGGCAGCCCGTGACTACGAGGAGAAGCTGGCCCGCCTGGCGCCGCAAGGCTTCGACGTCCACCTGCTGGGCATGGGACCCGAAGGGCACATCAACTCCCTGTTCCCCCACACCCCTGAGCTGCTGGAGGCCACTGGTGAGGTGGTGGCGGTGCGTGACTGCCCCAAGCCCCCGCCGGAGCGGGTCAGCCTCACGATCAACGCGGTGAACCGGGCAGCCCAGGTGTGGCTGCTGGTCTCCGGGGCTGAGAAGGCCGAGGCTGCCCAGCAGGTGGCCAACGGGGGCAATGGGGCCCAGTGGCCGGGCGCGATCGTGGCGGGCATGGAGCGCACCGTGCTGTGGGTCGATGAGGACGCCTCCCCATGGCTGGCCGAGGGCGCCAGCGACTCTGCTACGGTCGCGGCCACAGAGGACGCCGAGAACGCCGAGAACTAGGTATAGGTAGCACGAAGCCCCGCTCGCAAGACTGACGAGCGGGGCTTAAAACTATTGAGCGTCGCTAGCCCAACGCAGCGACGCTAGTTTTCGGTGTCGCGAGAACTGCTTAGCCGTAGTGCAGAACCAGGTTCAGCGCGATGATGCACAGCAACCACACGACGCCGGTGCCGACGGTGAGCCGGTCCAGGTTCTTCTCTGCGACCGTGGAGCCGGAGAGATTGGTCTGCATACCGCCGCCGAAGAGGCTGGACAGGCCGCCACCCTTGCCCTTGTGCAGCAGCACGGACAGCCCCAGCAGCAGGCTGGTGATGACAAGGAGAATCTGGAGAGTGAGGATCAAAGCCTTAAACCTTTAAAAACTTCTCGCTGAAGAATCTAACTAACAGAATAAATCTACCCATCCAGGCGGGCGGCGGGCAATTCGGCGCGCCGCCCGATCGGCGGGAATGTTGCGTGCCGACTAGCTGACGGACGCCGCGACGAGGCGGGCGAACTCTGCACCGTCGAGGCTTGCGCCGCCGACCAGCCCGCCGTCGATGTCTGGCTGCTCCATCAGCTCGCCGATGGACTCCCGCTTCACGGAGCCACCGTAGAGGACCCGGATGCCAGCGGCGACGTCCTCTCCTCCCAGCTCAGCGAGCGCCTCGCGGACCGCGGCGCAGACCTCCTGCGCATCCGCGGCGGAGGCGACCTTGCCGGTGCCGATGGCCCAGACGGGCTCGTAGGCGAGCACGATCTTGGAGAGCTCCTCCCCACCAAGGCCGGAAAGCGATGCCTTGAGCTGGTCGACAACGTAGCCCACGTGATCGTCCGCCTCACGAACCTCCAGCGGCTCGCCGACGCAGACGATCGGGGTCAGACCGTGCTTGAGCGCGGCACGCGCCTTCGCGGCGACCGTCGCATCGTCCTCACCGTGGTACTGACGGCGCTCAGAGTGACCGACGACCGCGAAGCTGCAACCCAGCTTCGCGAGCATCGCACCGGAGACCTCACCGGTGTACGCGCCGGAGTCGTGGGCAGAGACATCCTGGGCGCCATAGCTGATCTGCAGCTTGTCACCCTCGACGATCGTCTGCACGGAGCGGATGTCGGTGAACGGCGGCAGAACCGCGACGTCCACTCGCTCGTAGTACTCCTTCGGCAGAGCGAAGGAAAACTTCTGCACCACCTGGATCGCCTCGAGGTGGTTGAGGTTCATCTTCCAATTGCCCGCGATCAGGGGCTTGCGCTTGACGGCGCTGTGAGCTGCCACTCAAGAATCCTTTCTGTGACTTCCCCCGCCCCGGGCCCGGGTGCGGGAAATCGGCGGGTTGTGGCCGGGTAGCTCGGACTAACCCAGTACCTCGACGCCCGGCAGGGTCTTGCCCTCCAGGAACTCCAGGGAGGCGCCGCCACCGGTGGAGATGTGGCTGAAGCCCTCCTCGTCCAGTCCCAGGGTCCGCACAGCGGCAGCGGAGTCGCCGCCACCGACCACGGAGAAGGCGCCGGCGTCGGTGGCCTTGATGATGGCCTCGGCGACCGCCTTGGTTCCAGCGGCAAACGCCGGGAACTCGAAGACACCCATCGGGCCATTCCAGAAGACAGTCTTCGCCTCGCCAAGCACCTCAGCGAACGCGGCCGCGGACTCTGGGCCGATATCCAGGCCCATCCAGCCGGACGGGATCTCGGAAAGACCGACGGCCTTGTGCTCGGCGTCCTTGGCGAAGTTTTCTGCAGCGACGACGTCCGTCGGCAGGACGATGACGTCGCCGAAGCGCTCCAGCAGGTCCTTGCAGGTGTCGATCATGTCTTCCTGGAGCAGGGAGCCACCGACGTCGTGGCCCTGGGCAGCCAGGAAGGTAAAGCACATGCCACCGCCGATGATGAGACGGTCGACCTTCGGTGCCAGCGCCTCGATCACGCCCAGCTTGTCGGAGACCTTGGAGCCTCCCAGCACGACCGCGTACGGGGCCTCCGGGGCGCCCGAGACCTTCTCAAGAACCTCGAGTTCCGCGGAGACCAGGCCACCGGCGTAGCTCGGCAGCTTCTTGGCCACGTCGTAGACACTGGCCTGCTCGCGGTGGACCACACCGAAGCCGTCGGAGACGAAGGCACCGTTATCGGCGGTGAGCTCGGCCAGCTCCGCGGCGAACTCCGCGCGCTCGGCGGCGTCCTTAGAGGTCTCGCGGGGGTCGAAGCGGACGTTCTCCAGCAGCAGGATGTCGCCGTCGTCCAGGCCATTGGCGCGCTCGTGGGCGTCCTCCCCCGTCACGTCGCCAGCCAGCGGAACCCACTGGTCGAGGCGCTCAGCGAGAGCCTCAGCAACCGGTGCCAGGGACAGTTCCGGGTCGACCTCGCCCTTGGGGCGGCCCAGGTGGGCGGCGACGATGACGCGAGCCCCCTCGTCCAACAGGGCACGCAGCGTCGGGATGGACGCGTCGATACGGCCCGGGTCGGTGATCTCCCCGTCAGCCAGCGGAACGTTCAGGTCCGAACGAACCAGCACGTGGCGGCCTTCCACGCTTTGGGCCAGAAGGTCCTTGAGGGTCTTTACTGCCATGAAACTCGACATCCTTTGAAAGAAGCTTGAGGGAAAGTTTTCTGCTCGCACCCACGCTCAGCGGCCGGAAGCCACCGGGCGTGCGCGATAAGTAACCGCTGCGATTCTACCTAGAGGCGGGCGCCGATATAGTCAGCCAGGTCCGCGAGTCGGCAGGAGTATCCCCACTCGTTGTCGTACCAGGAGACAACCTTGACCTGAGAGCCGATAACCTTCGTCAGCTCCGAATCGAAAATCGTGGAGTGCGGGTCACCGATGATGTCGGTGGAGACGTAGGGCTCCCCGTTGGAGTACAGGGCGATGCCCGACAGCGGCCCCTCCGCGGCGTTGCGCAGGGCGTTGTTGACGGACTCGACGGTCACCGGCTTGCTGGCCTCAAAGGTGAGGTCAACCAGGGAGCCGTTGATGACTGGCACGCGCACGGCGTAGCCATCCAGCTTGCCTTCCAGCTCCGGCAGCACCAGGCCGACGGCACGGGCAGCACCGGTGGAGGTCGGGACGATGTTTTGCGCGGCGGCGCGGGCACGGCGCAGGTCCTTGTGCGGGGCGTCGTGGATGCGCTGATCACCGGTGTAGGCGTGGACGGTGGTCATCAGGCCACGCTCGATACCGAAGGCGTCGTTCATGACCTTGGCCAGCGGTGCGAGGCAGTTGGTGGTGCAGGAGGCGTTGGAGACGACGGTGTGCTTCTCCGGGTCGTAGTCCTCGTGGTTGACACCCATGACGAGGGTGGCGTCGACCTCCTTGCCCGGTGCGGAGAGCAGCACCTTCTTCACGCCGGTCTCGAGGTGGCCGTGGGCCTTTTCGTTCTTCGTGAACTGGCCGGTGCACTCCACGACGATGTCCACGCCGGCCTCGGACCAAGGGATGGATGCCGGATCCGGCTCCGCGAAAGTGCGGATGGTCTCCTCGCCGATGCGAAGAGAGTGTTCGGAGTGCAGCACCGGCTCGCCGAGGCGGCCCATGACGGAGTCGTACTTCAACAGGTTCGCCAGGGTGGCGTTGTCGGTCAGGTCGTTGATCGCGACGATGTTGAGGTGCGGGTGCATCTCGCGCACCGCGCGGAAGAAGCTGCGCCCCACGCGACCGAAGCCGTTGATTCCGATGTTGATTTTCTTCTGGTTGCTAGCTGGCATGCTTATTGCCCCTGTCCTTTCGCTTCCTCGGTCCCCGTGGGGCCGGGTGCCGGCGGATGTCATCAGCCGCCGGCGGAGTATCTATTGCTCGTGGTGTTGGGTGTTGGAGGCTTCCAGTTCCCGATCTTAGGGATTATTCGACGTCCTGGAAGAGATCCTCTGTCACCGCCGCGTGGGTGTCCGGGATATTCAGCTCCTCGGCTCGCTTATCCGCCATCGAGAGCAGGCGGCGGATGCGGCCGGCCACCGCGTCCTTCGTCATCGGCGGTGTCGCCAGCTGGCCGAGTTCCTCCAGGGAGGCCTGCCGGTGCTTGACGCGTAGCTGACCGGCTTCGGCGAGGTGGGTGGGAACATCCTCACCCAGGATCTCCAGAGCCCGGTCCGCCCTGGCGGCAGCGGCCACCGCCGCACGGGCGGAACGGCGCAGGTTCGCATCGTCGAAGTTGGCCAGACGGTTCGCCGTGGCACGAACCTCCCGCCGCATGCGGCGCTCCTCCCAAACCAGGCGCGTGGCCTGCGCCCCCATCAGGGTCAGCAGCGCGCTGATCGATTCGGCGTCCTTGACCACAACGCGGTGCACCCCGCGGGTCTCGCGGGTCTTCGCGGTCACACCGATTCGGCGCCCCGCGCCCACGAGGGCGAGCGCCGCCTCATTGCTCGGGGTCGCGACCTCGAGCGCGCAGCTGCGACCAGGCTCCGTGAGGGTGCCGCGCGCGAGGAATGCGCCCCGCCACGCTGCCACGCAGGCGGACTTTGGGCCGCCGATGATCGTCCGTGGCAGCCCCTGCACGGGCCTTCCTGCGCGGTCGATCAGCCCGGTGCGGCGGGCAATCTCCGTGCCGCCCTTGATCCACTTCACGATGTAGCGCGCGCTCTTGCGCAGGTTGCCTGCGCCGATGATCTGCAGCTGCGCCTCGTGGTGGTAGAGCTGCTCCACAAATTCCATCAGGCGCCGCGCCGTCGCGGAGCTGTCCACCTCGGACTCCACCACGATCTGTCCGGCGACCAGATGCAGCGCGCCGCTATAGCGCAGCAGTGCTGCCACCTCGGCGTTCATGTCCTCAGCGCGAACGACGCTGACGCGGGCGATCTCGTCCTTCACATCGGCGGTGAGAGCCACGGCTTGATTACCTCTTTCCTCTTCACATTCTCTTCAACCCGGGTGCCATGTGGGCCCCGTGGGTTCTACCGGGCGCGGTGCTTCGCGGCGATGTCCGCCAGGGCGGCGGCCAGCTTCTTGGGTTTGTGCCGGTCAGTCCAGCGCCCCCGGTTGTCGTCCTCCCGGACGTCAGCGCAGATCAGCTCCGCCCCCATCGACGCCGCCGCGCGTTCGATGTGGGTGCCCATCGTCCCGCCCGGCATGGTGGACTGGTCGATCAGCATGTAGTCCACGTTCAGGTCGCGGGCGTGTTGGTGCAGCATGTGGACGTGATGCTCCTGGGAGAAACCGGAGGTCTCCCCGGCTTCTGCCACGAGGTTCAACACCACCACGGTCGGGGCCTGCGACTCGTTGAGAGCTTCAACGATCCCCGGAACCAGCAGGTGCGGAATCACCGAGGAGAACCAGGACCCGGGACCAAGAGTGATGAGGTCGGCGTCCTTGATCGCTGCGACGGCCGGCGCAGCAGCCGGCGGGTTGGCCGGGTGAACACGCACCCGACGCACCTCCCCGATGGTGGTGGCCACGGCAACCTGGCCGCGAACCTGCACGCTCTCTCGGGGGTCCTTCGCCAGCCCCAACACATCCGCCTCCAGATCCAGAGGCACGGTGCTCATTGGCAGAACCCGGCCCTTCACACCCAGCATCTTCGCGAGCGTATCCAGGGCGGCGATGTCGTCGCCCAGCACCTGGGAAATGCCGGTGATGAGGAAGTTACCGATGGCGTGACCGTTGAGAGCCCCATTTCCGCCGAAGCGGTGCTGTATGACTTCTTCCCAGAAGCGTCCCTTGTCGCTGTCCTGGGTCAATGCTGCCAGCGCCATGCGCAGATCTCCCGGCGGGAGGCAGTCCAGTTCCCGGCGCATGCGACCCGAGGAGCCGCCGTCGTCCGCGACGGTGACGACGGCGGTCACGTGATCCGCGATGGTGCGCCCCGCGCGCAGGGTGGCGAAGAGTCCGTGGCCACCACCGAGCGATACGAGGCGCTCGAGGGGCTTGTTACCCGTGTCAGTAGCGGGCGGGGTGGTCGGGTTATCGACCACGGGGTGATCGTTATGAGACATGAGGTGCAACTTCCCGGTGAGCTGTGTGTGCTCCCCACACGACGGGGAACGAAGGGGTGAAGGAAAAGTCCAGTGCGTCGGCGACCATCAGCCGCGTTCCAGATCGCGGTGCCTGGTCCGGACCTCCACTCCCCGTTCCCGCAGCCGAGCAGAGACCTCCTCGGTCACTGCGACGGACCGGTGGTGGCCGCCGGTGCATCCGATACCGATGCTTAGGAACCCCTTCCCCTCGCGGTGAAAGCCCGGCAGCATGGCCAGCAGCATCGACTCGAAGGACTCCAGGAATCCCGGGGCGTCTTGCTGGCTCAACACGTAGTCGGAGACCGGCTTGTCCACGCCCCGCAGGCCCCGGAGCTCGGGAACCCAGTACGGGTTTGGCAAGAAGCGCACATCCAGGAGGATGTCCACGTCCCGGGGAGCCCCGTGCTTGAAGCCGAAGGACTGGAGGACCACCCGCGTGCTGTCTGCACCTGCGCCCGAGAACTTCATTTCCAGGATGCGGCGGAGGTCGTGGATGCTGGTGCTGGAGGTGTCGACCACAATGTCGGCTTCCTGCTTAATCCCGTTCAGCATCTCGCGCTCGCGGTCGATGCCGCTCTGCAGCGGATCGCCGTCCTGCAGCGGGTGGGAGCGGCGCACCTCGTCAAAGCGGGAAATCAGGGCCTCGTCGGACGCCTCCAGGAAGAGCACGATGGGCTTGCGCCCGGAGTCGACCAGCTTCTCGAGCACCCCCGTCAGGCTGCCGGCAAAAGAACGCGACCGCACGTCGGTGACGATCGCCAGCTTTTCTACCGGGGATTCCGCGTCAAAGCTAAGCTCCACCATCCGGACGATCAACTCCGGCGGGAGGTTATCCGTGACGTACCAGCCCATTTCCTCGAGGACGGCCGCGGCGGTGCGGCGGCCAGCACCGGACATGCCGGTGACGAGGATTAAGGAGGGTTCTTTTTTCGGCGGGGTCATGCTGACCATAGTAGCTACCCCGCAGGCTTAGTGGGGCGGTGCTGTACCGCCTCGTGCACCTTTTCGGCCAGCGCAGGGCCGAAGCCGGGCACCTTGGCGATCTCCTCGACGCTGGCGGCGCGCACCTTCGCCACGGAACCGAAGTGTTTCACCAGCTCCTGCCGACGTTTCGGGCCCAAACCAGGGACCTCGTCCAATACGGAGGCGCGCATGCGCTTGCTGCGCTGCTGGCGGTGGAAATTGATCGCGAATCGGTGCGCCTCGTCACGGATGTGCTGCACGAGATAGAGGGCGTCGGAATCGCGCGGAATGATCACCGGGTACGGGTCCTCCGGCAGCCATAGCTCCTCCAGGCGCTTGGCGATGCCCACCAGGGTCACGTCGTTGACGCCCAGCTCGTCCAGCACCTTCTGCGCGGCGTTGACCTGCGGTGGGCCGCCGTCGACGATGAACAGCTGCGGCGGGTAAGCGAAGGCGCGCTTCGGCTCCTCGCCTGCCGCCTGCTCCAGTTCTTCCTCGCCTTCCAGCCGGTCGCCGGCGTCATCGCCGGTCGGGACTGCAGTGATGTCCTCCTTGTGCCGCAGAAAACGACGACGGACGACCTCGGCGATCGAGGCGACGTCGTCGGAATGTCCGTCGCCCGCGGCGTCCCGGATCTTATAGCGACGGTAGTCGGCCTTCTTCGGCAGGCCGTCTTCGAAGACGACGAGGCTGGCGACGACGTCCGTTCCCTGGATGTGGGAAATGTCCGTGCACTCAATGCGCAGGGGCGGCTCGTCCATCCAGAGAGCCTCCTGAAGGTCACGCAGGGCTGCGGAGCGTGCGGTGATGTCCCCGGAGCGCTTCAATTTGTGCTGTACCAACGCCTGGGTTGCGTTGGTGTGCGCGTTGCTCAGCAGCGCCTTCTTATCGCCGCGCTGCGGCACCCGGATGGTGACCTTGGAGCCACGAAGTTCGCTGAGCCACGCACCGAGGCGGGCATTGCCGGCGGGTAGCTCGGGCACCAGCACCTCGCGGGGCACGGGCGAAACCTGCACATCCCCCACCAGGTCCCCGAGCTCCGCGGCCGAGGCCGGGTTGATGACCGTGGCCAGGTCGACGTCGACATGCGAGCTCGCGGCACCGCCGACCGCCGTTTCCGTCGCGGCGACTAGCTCGGCCTCCCCGCCGTAAAACTGCGTGATGAACTGGCCGATCATCTCCGCACGGGTTTCGTCGGAATGCTCCACCACCCAGCCACGCTGGCCGTGGATGCGACCGCCACGGACGTGGAAGATCTGGATCGCGGCCTCCAGCTCGTCCTGCTCGATGGCAAGCACGTCGGCATCCGTGGCATCAGAGAACACCACCGCCTGCTTCTCCATCGCCTTCTCCATGGCCTGCAGCTGATCACGCAGGCTCGCAGCCCGCTCGAAGTCCAGGTTCTCGGCGGCCTCCTCCATCTCGCCGCGCACCCGGCGCAGCACGGGCTCGGTGTTGCCCGCCAAAAAGCTACTGAACTGGTCGACGAGTGCGCGGTGCTCGTCCTCGGTAACCTTGCCGACGCACGGCGCGGAGCAGCGGTCGATATAGCCCAGCAGGCAGGGCCTACCCAAGGCCTCGTGCCGGCGGAACACGCCGGGCGCGCAGGTACGGATCGGGAAGACCCGGGTGAGGGACTCCAGGGTCTCGCGGATCGCCCAGGCTTTCGGGTACGGCCCAAAGTAGCGCACGCCCTTGCGGCGCGGCCCACGGTAGAGATAGGCGCGCGGGAAGCGATCCTTCACGCTGATGGCCAGCATCGGGTACGTCTTATCGTCCCGGTACATGACGTTGAAGCGCGGGTTGAAGCGCTTAATCCACGTGTACTCGAGATTGAGGGCCTCGAATTCGCTGCCCACGACAGTCCACTGCACCCGGTTGGCGGTTTGCACCATCGTGCGGGTGCGCGGGTGCAGCTGGCTTAAGTCCTGGAAATAATTGGACAGGCGAGCCCGGAGGTTCTTGGCCTTGCCCACGTAGATGACGCGGTCGTGCTTATCGCGGAAAGTGTAGACCCCCGGCTGCGTGGGGATGGTGCCGGGGGCCGGCCGATAATCGACGGTGTTGGGGGTGCGTTCCGCCACCGGCTAGTCCTCCGGCATGTAGCGGTCCTCAAGCAGGCGGAACCGCTCGACGTTCGCGGCGATGGTCTCCTTGTCGTAGATATTCAGTGCCATCATCGGCACGAACTCGAAGTCCGGGAGCTCCAACCGCGCCATCTTCGCCTTGGCCGGGAAGGAGAGGCCGTGGATGATCTGCCAGGGGTAAAACTGCGCGTTGGCGATGTTGCGCACCTCAACTCCGCGCTCATCAATGCGGACGCGGGGGCGCAGCAGGAAGAGGCAGACGCCGGAGAAGAGCAGCCCGATGCCGATGAAGGACCACTGGTCCGCCGAGGTCAGCGTCACGCCGGTGTCGCCGATGCCAACGATGATGGCCATGATGATGTGGATGATCATGATGACGACGACACCGATGATCGCGATCCGCTTGAGGAACGGCGAACGGGCCTCAAAGAGCCACTGCCCCTTGGCCGGTGCTGCCTGCGACACTGGGTTACTCATCTGTGAAACTCGACCGCTCTCCTCGTTCGTACTGCCACAACGTATCGGCTACTACCCTACCGCCGCGATCTGGCGGAGAACTAATGCGGCGTGGATGGCCGCGGTCGCGGAGTCCGCGCCCTTGTTTTCCTTGGCATCCGGACCGCCCGCGCGGTCGACGGCCTGCTGGTAGTTGTCGACGGTGAGCACGCCGTTGCCGATCGGCACACCCGTATCCAGGCCGACGCGGGTCAGTCCGTAGGTGACGGCATCGCAGACCACGCGGAAGTGCTCGGTCTCACCTTCAATGACGCAACCCGTGGCGATGACGGCGTCGAAGTTCTTGCAGGCTGCGGCCACGACGACGGGCAGCTCGAGGGCACCGGCCACCCGCCAGTCCTCGACGCTGGCGCCGAGCTCGCGGGCAGCGGTGATGGCCTCGGCGTGGAGCTTATCGGTGATCTCGGAGTTCCACTGGGCGCTGATCACGGCGATACGCAGGCCCTCTGCTGCGCCGGGGCCCAGGTTGATCTGTGGGATACCTTCGGCTGGCATGCTAGTTCTCCTTCTCGGCTGCGGCGGTAGCCGGTACGACGTTGAGGTTGTCGAGCTGGTGGCCCATCTTGTCCCGCTTGGTCTGCAGGTAGCGGGCGTTGTCCTTCGTTGCCGGTGGCTGCACCGGGATGCGGCCGGTGACGGAGACGCCGAAGTTCTCAAGGCTCTGCTTCTTCGCCGGGTTATTGGAGATCAGGTGGACGCTCTCGATCCCGAGTTCCTTGATGATCGACGCTGCCGCGCTGTACTCGCGGGCGTCGGCTGGCAGGCCCAGGGCGGTATTCGCCTCCACGGTGTCCAGGCCCTCGTCCTGGAGGACGTAGGCACGCAGCTTCGGCACCAGGCCGATCCCGCGGCCTTCCTGGTTGCGCAGGTAGATGACGACGCCGTGGCCCTCGTCCTGGACTGCCTCCATGGCGGCGTGGAGCTGTTCGCCGCAGTCGCAGCGCAGGGAGCCGAAGACGTCGCCGGTGAGGCACTCGGAGTGCACGCGGACTGGGACGTCCTGCTGGCCGGTGACGTCCCCGTGGACGAGGGCCACGTGCTCGGTGCCGTCGACGAGGCTGGTGTAGCCCACGGCGCGGAACTCGCCGCGGGTGGTCGGCAGGCGGGCCTCGGTGCTGCGCTCCACGGTCTGCTCGGTGGCGCGGCGGTACTCGATGAGCTGCTCGATGGAGACCATGCGCAGGCCGTGCTCGTCGGCGAATCGGCGCAGCTCCGGGCCACGAGCCATGTCGGTGGGGTCGTCCTCGGAGACGATCTCGCAAAGCACGCCGACGGGAGCCCGGCCGGCGAGCCGGGACAGGTCGACGGAGGCTTCGGTGTGGCCTTCGCGGGTGAGCACGCCACCGCGGCGGGCGCGCAGTGGGACGATGTGGCCCGGCCGGGTGAAGGCCTCGGGGCCAAAGCTCTCGTCGGCCAGGCGAGTGATGGTTTCGCAGCGGCTGCGGGCGGAAATGCCGGTGGAGCCGGTGGCCGCATCCACGGTGACGGTGTAGGCGGTCGAGCGGGCATCCTCGTTGCGGGCGACCATCGGCGGCAGGTTGAGCGCGTCGGCGCGGTCATCCTCCATGGCAACGCAGATGTAACCAGAGGTGTAGCGCACCATGAAGGCCACGAGCTCTGGGGTTGCCAGATCCGCGGCGAAGATCAGGTCGCCTTCGTTTTCGCGGTCTTCATCATCGACGACGACCACCGCTTTTCCGGCGGCAATTTCGGCGATGGCGGATTCGACGGAATCCAGGACTAGCGAGTCTCGTTCAGCGGTCATAGCTTCTTTCCAACGATGCCACCCTCGCCCGGTCGGGGCGGGTGACTGTAGGCTTGTCGAATTCTTCTTTGTGGTTTGTTGCGGCGGGTCAGCGGTCGAGCATGGCGCGGACGTATTTCGCAAGCACGTCGCATTCGATATTGACCTTATCCCCCGGCTGGAGTTCGCCCAGCATCGTGGCCTCCAAAGTGGCGGGGATGAGGCTGACCTCGAAGAGTCCATCGGCTAGTTCCGCGATGGTCAGGGAGGTGCCGTTGACTGCAATCGATCCCTTTTTCACCAGGTAGGTGGCAAGCTCCGGGTCGTCAAGCTGGAAACGGAAGACCTCCCAATGCTCGGATGGCACGCGTTCCTGCAAGGTAGCGGTGCCGTCGACGTGTCCCTGGACGACGTGTCCGCCGAAGCGCCCCTGGGCGGACATCGCGCGCTCCAGGTTGACGGACGCCCCCTCGGAGAGCGTGCCCAGCGACGTGTAATCGAGGGTGACCTTCATGACGTCAGCGGTGAAGCCGGTGTCGTCGAAGTCGGTGACGGTCAAGCAGACGCCATTGACGGAGATGGAGTCTCCCAGGCCGGCATCAGAGACCACTCGCGATGCGGCGACGCGGATGCGCGCGGCGTCGGGAAGCCTCTCGATCTTCTCGACGTGACCGATCTCTTCGATGATTCCGGTGAACACAGCCATCCTCTCTGACGTCTGGGCCAAAACTACCAATGATGATATATCTTCTTGCGCTTAAGCACGGGTCAATCCCCGGTCTGGCGTTGCGCCAGCCAGAGGATGTCCTCGCCGATGCGCTGAACACTACGGGTGGCGAAGCGCTGCAGATCCGTGATCGACGTATTGCCGATGCCGCCGGCTCCCAGTGCTGGTAGGCCGCGCGGCAACCAGGCGGGGGCAAGATAGGCCCGGATCTCGTCGACCAGGCCGTAGGCAAGGAAGCTTCCCGCAAGTTCGGGTCCGCCCTCCACCAGCACATCCGAGATGCCCTGCCGGCGCAGCTCCGCCAGCGCGACATGGAGATCCCGGGTTGCCAGGTGCTGGCCTGCCGGCGCGTGAGTGCCAGCTTGCAGGAGGCGAGCGTTCGTGGGGAGTTCCCGCTGCCCCAGCGCGAAGCGCAGCGGCTGCCGAGGGCCTTCCACCCCGCCGGGCCGTGCGGTGAGCTGCGGGTTATCGGCCAGGACGGTTCCGGTGCCCACGAGGATCGCCTCCCGGTACTGCCGGTCGGCGTGGACGTCCGCGCGGGCGGGTACACCGGTGATCCACTGGCTCGTGCGGTCCGTGGCAGCAGCCAGGCCATTGAGGGTGCTGGCGAACTTCAGCGTGACGTGCGGCCTGCCCAAATGCGCGGCGCGCAGCCAGGGTTCCACGCTGAAACGGTGCTCCCCCAGGTGGAAGGGCTCAAGATAGGGGCCGGTGACGGTCACGCCGGCAGCGCGCAGGCGCTCGCCTCCCCCGCCCTCGGTCTTGCCCGGGTCGGCGAAGAGGTAGTGCACCTCCGCGATTCCGGTGGCGATCAGGGCCTCCGCACACGGCCCGGTGCGTCCGGTGTGGTTGCAGGGCTCCAAGGTGACGTAGGCGGTAGCGCCCGCGGCACGCGCGCCGGCGGCCTGCAGCGCGACCACCTCAGCGTGTCTGCCGCCTGCCGGCTCGGTCGCTCCCCGGCCCAGAATCTCGCCGGCCGCGCCCACAATCACGCAGCCCACTGGCGGGTTCGGCCAGGTATTGCCCGCAGCGTGCCAGCCCATCTCGTCGGCCAGCAGAAATTCCGCCGGGAGATCCGCTGGAACCTCGGTCCGCGACGGGGCCGTCCCCTGCTTTGCAGCCTGGGAACCGCGCTGGGGGGTGTTAGGCACGTGCGTTGGCCTCCGCGGCCGCGCGGATCTCACGGATCGCCTGATTGCGGTCCTCCTTGCCGAAGACCGAGGAACCCGCGACGTAGACGTCGACCCCGGCCTCGGCAGCCTCCGCGGCCGTCTCCGGTCCAATACCGCCGTCGATTTCGATGAGGGTGTCCAGCCCCTCAGCGTCGATGCGTTCGCGCAGAGCGCGCACCTTATCCAGCACCTCGGGCATGAACTTCTGCCCGCCGAAACCTGGCTCCACGCTCATCACCAGGACGAGGTCGAACTCCGCCAGGTGCTCCAGCAACGGCTCCACCGGGGTATTCGGCTTGATGGACACCCCTGCCTTGGTCCCGGCGGCGCGCAGGGCGCGGGCCAGCGCCACCGATTCCTCGACCCCGCCGGCAGCCTCCACGTGGAAGGTGACGTTGTCGAAGTCGGTGTACTCCTTCACCCAGCGCTGCGGGTCTTCGATCATGAGGTGGACGTCGAGGAACTGCTCGGTCTTCCCGATCAGGGACTTGGCGACTGGAGCGCCGAAGGAAAGGTTGGGGACGAAGTGGCCGTCCATCACGTCAATGTGCACCCACTCGGCGTCCGAAATGGCCTCGACTTCCGCGCCAAGGGCGGAGAAATCCGCGGCGAGGATGGAGGGGGCGATGATGGTCTGCTGTCCGTTGGCTGTGCTCATAACACTCACTCTACTTAGGCTTTTCTGATGCCCGCGACGAACATCGCATCGGTGCCGTGGCGGTGCGGCCACAGCTGGATATAAGGGCCGACCGCGCCCCCGGCGGCCGCTGCGGCAGCCAAGGCCGGCACCTCGGAGCCAAGGTCGATGGGCTGGGCTCCCACCTCCCGGCAGAAGGAGTCCACCAACTGCGTGGTCTCCAGCGGGTGCGGCGAGCACGTCGAATAGATGACGACCCCGCCCGGTGCGGTGGCCTCCCAGGCCGAGCGCAACAACTCGCGCTGGAGGGGAATCAGCTCGGTGACGTCCTTCTCCTGCTTTCGCCAGCGGGCCTCCGGGCGGCGGCGCAGCGCGCCCAGGCCGGTGCACGGGGCGTCGACGAGGACCCGGTCGAAACCGTCCTCGGGCAGCTGGAGGCCACGCACCTCAGCGAGATTCCGGCCGTCGCCGGTGTGAACCTGCACCGGCAGTTCCTTGGTGGATTTCGCAACGAGGTCGGCGCGGTGCGCGGAGATCTCGGTGGCATCCACCGTGGCCTGCTCGGCTTGTGCCCAGGAGCCGATGAAGGCGGTCTTGCCGCCCGGACCCGCACAGAGGTCGAGCCAGCGCCCTCGGTCCTCCCGTTTCAGCGGCGCCTGGACCAGGGCCAGGGAGATCAGTTGCGAACCCTCGTCCTGAACGCTCGCCAGGCCTTGGGTGATCGCCTCGAGCTCGCCCGGCGCTCCGGAGTCCAGATAGACCGCGTAATCGGACCAGCGCCCCTGCTCGCCCCCGGTGATGAGGGCGAGCTCCTCAACGGAGATCTGCCCTGGTCGGGTGGCCAGGTGCACGATGGGTCGGGCGTCGTCGGCTTCCAGAGCCTCGGCTAGATCAGCCGCAGGGTTTTCCGCCGTCCCGCCGAGCGCCTGGTTGAAAGCGGCGGCGATCCACTCCGGGTGGGAGAAGCGCAGCGCCATGCTGGCCAGGCTCGAACCGGGGGCCACCCGGTCCAGCCATTGCTCGGGTGTGCTGCGGGAAATCGTGCGCAGCACACCATTGACGAAGCCGCTGGCCTTGTCTCCGCCGTTGGCCTTGACCAACTCCACCGAGGTGTCCACCGCTGCGTGCGACTCGACCCGGGTGCGCAGCAGCTGATAGGCACCGATGCGCAGCGCGTCCAACGCCACCGAGTCGATCTTCTCTACTGGTCGTCCCGCGGCCTTGGCGATGATCGCGTCGAGCAGCCCGGTCGCTCTCAGCGTTCCGTAGGTCAGCTCGGTGGCGAAGTTCGCATCCCGGCCGCTGATCCCGCGCTCCCGCAGGACAGCGGGCAGGGCGAGGTTGCCGTAGGCGTCCTCCTCGGTGACTTGCCGAAGCACGGTGAATGCGGCGTCGCGGGCCTTATCCCCGGTCCCGGCACGTCGGCTCTTTTCCTGGCGGTGTTCCGGGCGGCGCTGCTGATAGCCCCGGGCCCGCCCCGATTCGCGTTGCTTAGCACGTCCGGTGCCGCGGGAGGCCGTGTTGGGGCGTGCCGTGCCGCTACGCGCGGACTCGGACCTGGAACGAAAAGAACTCATTTAGTCGTGTCTTCCTCGACATCAAAGCGTGGGGACTGCGCTAGCAACTCCTGCTGGCCACGGGCCCAATCGGCGGCCCGCATCATCTTCTTGCCTGGTGGCTGGATGCTTTCCACCAGCAGTGGATCGTCACCAGTGCCGACGAGCACCCGCGTCTTATCTGCCCACAGCTGGCCGGGGGCCAGCCCCGGGCACTCCTCCCCCTCTGGAACAGGCAGTAGCAGCCCGAACTTATAGCGCTGGCCGTCCAGCGTGCACCACGCACCCGGCGCCGGAGTGTGGGCGCGGGCGCGGCGTTGAATCACCTTCGCCGGCGTTGAGAAATCGATATGCGCGTCAGCGGGGTGAATCTTCGGGGCGTGCGTCGCCCCCTCCTCCGGCTGCGGCTGCAGGGTGGCCGAACCCTCGCCGAGTGCGACCAGAGTGTCGGCCAGCAGTGCCTTGCCGGAATCCGTCAGCTTGATGAGGACGTCCTCAGCAGTATCGCGGATGCCGATCTCATAAGCCTTCTTTGACAGCATCGGGCCGGTGTCCAAGCCCTGCTCGATGCGAAAGATCGTCGCACCGGTTTCCTCGTCGCCCGCGGCGATGGCGGCCTGCACAGGAGCAGCGCCGCGCCAGCGCGGCAACAGGGAGTAGTGCAGGTTCACCCAACCGTGTTCAACGGCGTCGAGCAGGTCAGCCGGGATCAGGTTTCCATAGGCAACCACGGCCACCGCAGTGGCGCCCGCCTCGCGATAGGCAGCCAGCGTGTCGCGGACATCGCTTGCGTCCTCGGCGCTCGCCCCGAGGGTGGCCCACTTGTGAACCTTCAGCCCCGCAGCCTCAGCGACCTCCGCGACGGGGCTAGGGTGCAGGCTGCGACCACGGCCGCGGCGAGCGTCGGGCTGTGTGATGACGCCGAGGACCTCCAGCCGTGGATCAGCGAGCAGATGCTCCAGAACGATTGCGGCGGGCTTGGGTGTGCCGGCGAAAAGAATCTTCATTTAAAACCACTCCGAGCGTCGAATATCTGCCATAGCTTGTTTGCGATCCTCCGGCGCGAGGTGCTTGAGGAAAAGCACGCCGTCCAGGTGATCGGTCTCGTGCTGTACGCAGCGAGCCAGTAGGCCCGAGACCTCCCGGTCGACCGGATCGCCGTCCACAGTCTGTCCACGCAGGCGCACGGTCTCCGCACGCTCTACCTCGCCGCGGATCCCGGGAATGGACAGGCAGCCTTCCGGGCCCGTTTGCGTCTCCTCTCCCACCGGCTCCCAGGTGGGGTTGATGACGTGCCCACGGTCGGACTCGCA
The DNA here is from genome assembly GCF_030152825.1 of Corynebacterium sp. GTDB lineage: Bacteria > Actinomycetota > Actinomycetes > Mycobacteriales > Mycobacteriaceae > Corynebacterium. The sequence goes on along the minus strand of NZ_JASLIP010000045.1, from coordinate 52,099 downwards.
GTCGTAGACGAAGACCCGCTTGGTCACGCCGACCTGGTTAGCGGCCAAGCCGACGCCACCGTGGTGGTCCATGGTTTCCAGCATGTCCGCCACGAGAGTGGCCAGGGCGGTGTCGGAGGAAAAATCGGCCGCGACCTCGGCGGCAGGAGTGCGTAGGACGGGATCGCCGAAGTAGCGCAGGGACAGAACAGCCATGGGGATACTCTAACCGATACGGACCGGATCCATGACCACGCGTAGGGGCGCAGAGTGTCGCTGCGAGGAGCGCACCGCGACAGCGCTTTTGAGAGCTCTGCCCAAGGACAGCGCGTCAGAGTGTGGCACGCGAATGATGAGCCGGCGTGCCTCATCCGCATGGCCGCTAGACAGCCCCGCGGGAAGCCTTACCCCGGTGGGAAGCTCGACGGGACCCAAAAGCTCCGCTGATTCTGGCAGCTCCCAGGACTCCTCGAGCTCGGCGAGGCTGGCAGGAATGCCGTCCACCACCGCCACCACAGCCGCCGGTGGGAATTCTGCCTCCACCCTGCGCGCCAACTCTGCGGAGGCGGCCGCATCCGGGTTCCAGCGGATGAGTTGCTGAATCGCGCTCAGCCGATAGTCCCCTGCCACGATGACCCGGCCACCGGCCTCACGGGGTGCGACGAGTGCGGCAGCGCCCATCCACTGGCGCAAGGCGTTCTCCTCAGCCCGCAGATCCGCGCGCGTCAGCGGTGCCCAGGGATCGAGGACGATTAACGCACCGTAGTGACCATTGGGCTGCTGAGGTGGTGTACCGGCGGCTCGAAGTATTGGTTCGGAGCCGGGGGTGGCGACGACGATGCGTCGCCCGGGTGGCACCGATGTTTTGACTTGTTCCCCGCCAGAGCCGGTCACCGGCACGCCCGGGAAGGCCCGGCCCAGTTCCTCAGCAGTGCGGTCGTGGCCGACCACGCTCATGCGCAGTGCGTGGTTGCCGCAGTTCGTGCAGGTGAAGGTCGGGTGCAGGTGCCCGCACCACCGGCAGGTGGGGGCGGAGTGATCTTTAGCTTGTGGCAATTCGAGTGGGCCATTGCAGTTCCGGCACCGGGCCGGGGTGCGACAGCGAGCACAGGCCAAGGCCGGAGCGTAACCACGGCGCGGCACCTGGACCAGCACGGCGCCGTCCGCATCCAAGGTCTCGCGAATCGTGGCGAAGGCCAGGGCCGGCAGCCGGCTCCCTGGACTGTGGCTCTCGGCTTCGAGCTGGCGTTCGGTATCCCCAAGCCCTCGAATCCAGGGCAGCTGCTCACGCAGGGTTTCGGGCGTGGGGCGGATGGAAGCCAGCTCCCCAGCCGCGACCCACTGCTGAACCTCGGCGGTGCGGTGGTGACCGATGATTGCCAGCGCCGCGGACTCACCCTGACTGCGGGCCTTCGCTACCTCCCTGGCGTGCAGGTAGGGGGCTCGTGGATCGACGAGGGAATCGTCCCCTTCCCCCAAAACGACCACCAAGCCGAGATCTTTGAGCGGCGCGAAGACTGCATTGCGGGTTCCGACGACGATCCTGGCCTGACCGAGCACGATGGAAAGGAAACGCCGGTAGCGCACATGCGAGGACTCTGCGGCCGTCATTTGGAGCACCTGCTCAGTGGACGTCCAGGCCGCCAGGGCCTCGCTGACGCGGTCCACGAGCCGCTGGTTTGGAGCGATCACCAGCGCCGACTTCCCTGCCCACGCGGTCGCAGCGGCGAGGACGGCGGCTAGGCGGGCGTCGTCGTCCCCAGGAGCGGTGAGCAGCGACATGCGCGGGGCGGCACCCTCGTCCAGGAGGGCAGCCAGGAAGCGCGGGCCAAAGTGGTACTTGCCGAGCGCGGATTCGGCATCTGACCGCGCCTGGGTGCGCAACTCGGCGACGGGCTCCAGCGTCGAGTAGAGATCCTCCCACGCCTTACCGCCTGCAAACAGCCCTGCCTTCTCGGCGCTCGCATGCCGGGGCGGGATCGCTGCCCGTAGAACATCCGCTCGGGTTCCGGCGGCGCGCTCGGCGAGCTGATTAACCAGTCGCCACATGTGCTCCGGCAGCAGCCGAATCGGGCTGATGACGCGCTCCAGCGGGCGCAGCTTTCCCGAGTGGTCGCTGCTCGAACGTCGCTCGATGATGAAACCGTCCACGAGGCGCCCGTTGAACCGGATACGGACTCGCACGCCGGCCTGGGCGTCGGCGTCCATCTCGGCGGGAACCTCATAGTCAAAGAGGCGGTCGAGGTGTGGCACCCCGACCAGCGGCAATACCCGCGCGATCCGGCGAGGTTCGCGCCCCGCACGGGCAGCGAGCAGTTCCCCATCACCGGGGTTAGCTGCGGCTGGCTGTGCGGTCGTGTTCATGAGCTACAGGCTAGCCGACGGTTCGGACACGCCTTCACAGGGCGCTGGAAGAACGCCCCGAGAGCTGCCGTTAGTTGCTGCCAACCGCCTTCTTGAGCTCCTCAACCTTGTCCAGGCGCTCCCACGGCAGGTCGAGGTCATTGCGACCGAAGTGACCATAAGCGGCCGTCTGGGCGTAGATCGGGCGGAGCAGATCCAGCTCGCGCAGGATCGACGCCGGTCGCAGATCGAAGACCTCGGCGACAGCGCGCTGGATGTCCTCCACGGGCGCCTTCTCGGTGCCGAAGGTTTCCACGTAGAGGCCGACGGGGCGGGCCACGCCGATCGCGTAGGCCACCTGCACCTCGGCGCGGTCGGCCAGGCCGGCTGCCACGATGTTCTTTGCCACCCAACGGGTCGCGTAAGCGGCAGACCGGTCCACCTTCGACGGGTCCTTGCCGGAGAAAGCGCCACCACCGTGGCGAGCCATGCCGCCGTAGGTGTCAACGATGATCTTGCGACCGGTCAGGCCGGCGTCACCGGCAGGGCCGCCCAGAATGAAGGAACCGGAGGGGTTAACCAACAGTTCCAGGTCCTCGCTCACGAAGGGCTTGAGGCTCTCATCAGAGAGAACGTGGTCCACCACATGCTCGGACAGGAGCTCCCGCAGCTCATCCTGGGTGCGCTCCGGGTCGTGCTGCGTGGAGATGACGACGGTATCCAGGCGCACCGGGGTGCCGGCCTCGTCGTATTCGAAGGTGACCTGGGTCTTGCCATCCGGGCGCAAGCCGGTGACGATGCCCTCCTTGCGCACCTCGGTCAGGCGACGGGAGAGGCGGTGGGCGACGGAGATGGGCAACGGCATGTACTCCGGGGTCTCGTTCGTCGCGTAGCCGAACATCAGCCCCTGGTCGCCCGCACCCTGACGGTCGTCCTCGTCGGTCGAGGAGGAACCGCGGACCTCATGGGAGGTATCCACGCCGGCTCCAATCTCTGGCGACTGTGCACCAATGGACACGGACACGCCGCAGGTAGTGCCGTCGAAGCCCATGTCGGAAGAGGTAAAGCCGATCTCCTTGAGGGTGTCGCGCACCAGCTGCGGGATCTCAACGTAGCCCGAGGTGCGGACCTCACCGACAATGTGGACGAGGCCGGTGGTGACCACGGTCTCCACAGCGACGCGGGCCTGCGGATCCTCGGCGAGCATGGCGTCGAGGATCGTATCGGAGATCGCGTCACAGATCTTATCCGGGTGACCCTCGGTCACGGATTCGCTGGTAAATAGGCGCTTAGACACTAGTTATCTCGCTTCTATCGTTCGTATTGTTGGTGTGACCCGTCGGTGGCAGGCGGCGGGCGACGACCTAGACGGTGAACTAATCCAATAATAATAGACCAAGCGGTCTAGAAATGCACGCTAGCGTTCGGCCGTGCGTGGCACAGCGTCGAGAATCGCTCCGGCCACCTCGAGCTTATGCCCTGCCGGGACTTCACGGACCTCCAGCGCCTCCGGATCGTCGCAACCGGTCGGATTGGCGATCAGCCAGCCCGCGGAATCCTCCTGACCGAAGACCTTACCCCGGCCAACGGCGTTCGCCATCAGCAGGTCGCAGCCCTTGCGGAGAAACTTCCGCTGCGCGTGCTCCAGAGGGGTAGATTCCGCATCACCGGTCTCTGCTGCGAAGCCCACGATGCGCAGATCCTTCGGCAGCTCCCCTGCCCGGCGCAGCTCGACGAGCCCCGCCAGGATATCTGGGTTTTCTACCAGTTCGATGACCTCCAGCTGATCCTTTCCGCCCTTCTTGAGCTTCGACTCAGCCTGCTGGGCGGGACGGTAGTCCGCCACCGCCGCCGCCATGATGACGACATCCGCTTCCCGTGCGGCCTGTTCGGTCGCGCCCTTCAGCTCCAGAGCGCTGCTGATCCGAGTCACCCGCGCGCCGGAAGGCGTCGGCAGGTCCTCGGTATGCCCCGCAATGAGGTGAACGTCGGCACCACGTTGCGCGGCGACGTCCGCCAGCGCGTACCCCTGACGGCCCGAGGAGGCGTTACCCAAAAAGCGGACCGGGTCGAGATCCTCGTGCGTGCCGCCGGCGGTGACCACCACGCGAGTGCCGATCAAATCCTGGTCGAAGATTCCCGGCTGGGCGTGAGCCGCCAGTGCCAATGCGGCGATGTGATCGGGCTCGGGCAGCCGACCGGGGCCACTATCCTTGCCGGTGAGGCGACCGTGGGCGGGCTCCAACACCGTGATCCCCCGGCTGCGTAGCATCGCCACATTATCCTGCGTCGCGGGATTTTCCCACATCTCGGTGTGCATCGCCGGAGCAATGACCACCGGGCAGGTCGCGACGAGGCAGCTCGCGGTGAGCAAGTCATCCGCACGCCCCATACGCAGTCGCGCCATAAGATCGGCCGTGGCCGGGGCGACCACGATGAGGTCAGCCTCCTGACCGAGACGGACATGCTGGACCCCGGAGACGTCGTCCCAGACGGTCGTGCTGACCGGATTACCGGACAGCGCCTCCCAGGTGGCAGCACCCACGAAGTTCAGTGCGGATTCGGTGGGAACGACGTGGACGTTGTGCCCCCGTTCCGTGAAATAGCGCACGAGGTGGGCCGCCTTAAACGCAGCAATGCCGCCCCCAACACCTACCAGGATGCGGAGCGGCTTGCTCGTATTCTTCTTCGAAGCGTTATCAGTCACACGTGACAGGATAGCCTCTTAGCCCTCGGTGTGCTCCAAGAGATCCGCGTTAATCTCGCGAAGGGCGATGGACAGTGGCTTCTCGTGCATCTCCGGAGTCACCAACGGGCCAACGAACTCCAGGACACCTTCGTCGATGCTCTGGAAGTAGTCGTTGATCTGGCGCGCACGCTTAGCTGCGAAGATCGCGAGGGCATACTTCGAGGACACCTTGGTCAGGAGCTCGTCGATCGGCGGGTTGGTGATGCCGACTGGCGGATCGAAAACCGTCTCGTTCGAGTTGACGTCCTGATTTTCCACGAAATGCACCTATTCTTTCGATTGCTTAGTTAAGCCGCGTCTAATCCCCACGACGGCTTAGGGGAAACTATATCTTAATCACCTGGAAGCGCCTAACCCCACGCCCACGTCGGTGGGTCGCGGGGTGCGGTAACAGGCTGGGTGGAGCCGCTGTCTCTGGGGCGAGGTCCCCTAGGCTTCCGGCACCAGGATGTCGCGGATTCCCGCGACGGCCTCGTCCACATCCGAGTTCACGATGACGTGGTCGAATTCATCCTTGGAGGCCAGCTCCCCGCGGGCGGTCTCCAAGCGACGCTGGATAACCTCCTCGGACTCGGTGCCACGGCCGGTCAGCCGGTCCACGAGCACCTCCCACGAGGGCGGAGCAAGGAAGACGGTGTGGGCCTCCGGCAGGAGCTTCTTCACGTTCCGCGCACCCTCGAGATCCACCTCAATGAGGACGGGGTGATGGGCGGCCATGGCCTCCTCCACCGGCTTGCGGGGCGTACCGGAGAGCTGCAGCCCACCGTGGATCTCAGCCCATTCGAGCATGAGGTCACTGTCGATGTTGGACTGGAACTCGTCTCGCGTCACGTAGAGGTAGTCACGACCGTGTACCTCGCCGGGGCGGGGGTCGCGGGTCGTCATCGACACGCTGAAAAAGAGGTTCGGGACCGACTCGCGGAGCCTAGAGACCACCGTGGACTTACCAACGGCGGACGGCCCGGCGAGGACGACCACGCGGCCGCGGCCCGATTCCTGCGTCATGGCTTAAGCCTCTGGGTCGAAGCCAAAGTGCTCCAGCAGAGCGCGACGCTGACGGTCGCCCAGGCCGCGCAGACGGCGGGTTGGGGCGATCTCGAGCTGGTTCATGATCTCCTCGGCCTTGATCTTGCCGACCTTCGGCAGGGAGACCAGCAGAGCGGAGACCTTCATCTTGCCCAGGATCGGGTCAGTCTCGGCGTCCTTCAGGACCTGCTGCAGATCGGTGCCGCCGCGCTTGAGCTTCTCGCGAAGTTCGGCGCGAGCCTTACGTGCCTCGGCAGCCTTCTTCAGGGCCTCTGCACGCTGCTCCGGGGTCAGCTGGGGAAGTGCCACGGGATTCCTCCGTACGTAATCGTTTTTTGAAAATCTTGTGGAATGTCTTGCATTTTAGCCAATCAGCGTCTGGCTGCTGGCTTGAACACCCCTTTTAAGGGCGTTACTTGCTTAAGTAAGCAAAGCACGAAGGTGAATCCTAAGGTGCTTTTGCCGTGGTGGCAACTGCGACGCGCGGATTCACTTCCGCCAAATATGCAGGCTACACCTGAAGTTCCGCGGCGAAGCGGCGCACAGCGGCCTGCAGCTCCGCCACGCCAGGCCCCTCGTTCAGGACCGCACGGGAGACATTCGGGCTCGCGAAGCGTGCCGCCTCCCCGCAAATACGCCGTACATCGGCCATCGTGCCGCCCTGGGCCCCGACGCCGGGCATGAGGATCATGCCGTTGACCTGGTCCAGAACCGGTGGATTTTCCACCGTCGCACCGACCACGACGCCGACGTTGCCGGGCTTGTCCCCCACGTTGAGTTCAGCGACGCGGTCGCACACCGCCTGAGCCAGCGTGGCGCCGGACTGCGTCTGGGATAGCTGCACCGACGGGGCCTCCGGGTTGGAAGTCGCCGCGAGCACGATCGCTCCCTTGTTGTACTCGGCCGCCAGCTCAAACACCGGGGCCAGGGAATCCACACCGAGCCACGGAGAGACCGTCACCGCATCCGCTTCCAGGGGCGAGCCCGGGCGCAGCCAGGCGCTGGCATAACCCGCCATCGTGGAACCAATATCGCCTCGCTTGGCGTCAGCGATCACCAGCACGCCGGCCTCCCGCAGCTCCGCCATCGCGTTCTGGAGCACCTCGAAGCCTTCTGCCCCGAAAGCCTCATAGAAGGCAACCTGTGGCTTGACGACAGCGACGCTATCCCGGAAAGCGGCAACCGCGGTATCGGTGAATTCTTTCAGCCCGTCCAGGTCATAGCTCAAACCCCAGCGCTCGAGGATGGGTGTGTGCGGGTCGAGCCCCACGCACAGCGGCCCCAGCTCGGCAGCCCGAGCCATGAAGCGCTCGCCGAAGGTCTGAGACTGGTCTGCAGCCGGCCCCAGCGGCGTGGTCATTAGTGCTCCACTTCCTGGATCGGGGTCACCGTGGTGTCGTGGTCCAGCAGTGCCTCGATCCCCTGCACCGCTGCGACGGTGCCCTGAACGGTCGTCGCACACGGCACGCCGCTGTTGACAGAGGCCGCACGGATCTCGTAGCCATCAGTGCGCGCATCAGCCGAGCCGGCCGGGGTGTTGATGACCAGGTCGATCTCGCCGTCGCGGATGTAGTCCACGACGTTGCGGGCATTCTCGCCGTCGCCACTGGTGGCGGAGACCTTCGCGACGACCTCGCACTCCACACCATTGCGACGCAGCATGCTTGCGGTGCCCGCGGTGGCAAGCACGTTGAAGCCCAGGGAAGCCAGGCGCTGGATCGGCAGGATCAGGGTGCGCTTATCGCGGTTAGCGACGGAGACGAAGACGTTGCCCTTCGTCGGCAGCGCACCATAAGCCCCCTCCTGGGACTTCGCGAACGCGGTACCGAAGTCCGAGTCGAGGCCCATGACCTCGCCGGTGGACTTCATTTCCGGGCTCAGCAGGGAGTCCAGCACCTTGCCCTCAAAGCTGCGGAAGCGGTTAAACGGCAGCACTGCCTCCTTGACGGCGATCGGGTGACCGATCGGCAGCGAGCCACCATCGCGATCGGAAGGCAGGATGCCCTCCTCCTTGAGCTCGGCGATAGAAGCGCCCAGCATAATGCGCGCGGCGGCCTTGGCCATCTGCACGCCCGTGGCCTTGGACACGAACGGGGCGGTACGGGAGGCGCGTGGGTTGGCCTCGATGACGTAGAGGATGTCGTCCTTCAGCGCGTACTGGACATTCATCAGGCCCTTCACGCCGATGCCCTGGGCCAGCTTGCGGGTGGATTCCCGGACCTTTTCGATGTCCTGCTCCCCCAGCGTCATCGGTGGCAGCGCACAGGCGGAGTCACCGGAGTGGATACCGGCCTCCTCAATGTGCTCCATCACGCCGCCGAGGTAGACGTCCTCGCCATCGCAGAGGGCGTCGACGTCGATCTCGATGGCGGAATCCAGGAAGCGGTCGACCAGGACCGGGTGCTCGTCAGTGATCTCCGTGGCGCGCGAGATGTAGTCACGCAGGCTGGCCTCGTCGTAGACGATCTCCATGCCGCGACCGCCGAGGACGTAGGACGGGCGGACCAGCACCGGGTAACCGATATTGGCCGCGACCTCACGGGCCTCCTCGAAGCTGGTGGCGGTGCCGAAGGCCGGGGCTGGCAGCTCGGCGTCGCGCAGGACCTTGCCGAACTCGCCGCGGTGCTCGGCCAGGTTGATGGCCTCCGGGGTGGTGCCGACGATCGGCACACCCGCGTCCGAGAGGCGCTGCGCCAGACCCAGCGGGGTCTGGCCACCGAGCTGGACGATCACGCCCGCGACGGTGCCGGACTCGGACTCCGCTCGGTAGATCTCCATGACGTCCTCGAAGGTCAGCGGCTCGAAGTACAGGCGATCGGCGGTGTCGTAGTCGGTGGAAACGGTCTCCGGGTTGCAGTTGACCATCACGGTCTCGTAGCCGACGCGGGAGAGCTCGAGGGCCGCGTGGACGCAGGAGTAGTCGAACTCAATGCCCTGGCCGATGCGGTTCGGGCCGGAGCCCAGGATGATGACCTTTTCCTTATCCTTCTGCGGCTCGACCTCGGACTCGGCGTTCGGGTCCAGCTCATAGGAGCTGTAGTGGTACGGGGTCTTCGCCTCGAACTCGCCGGCGCAGGTGTCCACGGTCTTGAAGACCGGGTGGATGCCGAGGGACCAGCGCAGGGAGCGCACGCCGTCCTCACCTGCGAACTCCGGACGCAGGGCGGCGATCTGGCGGTCGGAGAGGCCGAGGAACTTCGCGTACCGCAGGAGATCCACGTCCAGGACCGGCGCGTCGATCAGCTGCTGGCGGAACTCCACCAGGGCCATGAGCTCGTGCAGGAACCACGGGTCGATGCCGGAGGCCTGGTAGATCTCGTCAACGGTCGCGCCGAGGCGCATGGCGAGCTCGATGTCGTAGAGCCGGCCCTCGGTCGGACGCTTCAAGTCCTCGAGGACGGCTGCCTTGTCGGTGGCACGCTCGCCCGCAAAGTCCTCATCCGGGACGGTCCAGAAGCCAGCCTGCTTGGTCTCCAGGGAACGCATGACCTTGTTCAGGCCGGTGATGTAGTTGCGGCCGATGGACATGGCCTCACCAACGGACTTCATCGTGGTCGTGAGGGTGTCGTCGGCGCCCGGGAACTTCTCGAAGGCGAAGCGCGGCGCCTTGACGATGACGTAGTCCAGGGTCGGCTCGAAGGCAGCCGGGGTGACCTGGGTGATGTCGTTGCGGACCTCGTCGAGGGTGTAGCCGATCGCCAGCTTCGCCGCCAGCTTTGCGATCGGGAAGCCGGTGGCCTTGGACGCCAAAGCGGAGGAACGGGAGACGCGCGGGTTCATCTCAATCGTGATGACCCGGCCGTCCTTCGGGTTGATGGCGAACTGGATGTTGCAGCCACCGGTCTCCACGCCGACCTCGCGGAGGATGGCGATGCCTTGGTCGCGCATGATCTGGAACTCGCGGTCCGTCAGGGTCATGGACGGGGCGACGGTGACGGAGTCGCCTGTGTGGACGCCCAGGGCGTCGACGTTCTCGATGGAGGCGACGACAACCACGTTGTCCTTTGCGTCGCGCATCAGCTCCAGCTCGAATTCCTTCCAGCCGAGGATGGACTCCTCGATCAGGACGTTGGCTTCCGGGGATGCGGCGAGGCCGCCGCCGGCGATGCGGTCCAGGTCCTCGTAGTCGAAGGCCAGGCCGGAGCCCAGCCCGCCCATGGTGAAGGACGGGCGGACGACGACCGGCAGGCCCAGCTCGGCGACGGTCTCGTGGACCTCGTCCATGTTGTGGCAGACGCGGGAGCGGGCAGAGGATCCACCAATCTTCTCGACGATGTCCTTGAACTTCTGGCGGTCCTCGCCGCGCTCGATGGCGTCGATGTCCGCGCCGATGAGCTCGACGCCGTACTTGTCGAGAATGCCGCGGCGGTCCAGCTGGATCGCGGCGTTCAGCGCGGTCTGGCCGCCGAGGGTGGCCAGCACGGCGTCGATCGGGTGCCCCTCTGCCTTCTCCTTGGCGAAGATCTTCTCGATGTACTCCGGCTGGATCGGCTCGATGTAGGTGTGGTCGGCGAACTCCGGGTCGGTCATGATGGTCGCCGGGTTGGAGTTGATGAGGGTGACGCGGAGGCCCTCTTCCTTGAGCACTCGGCAGGCCTGGGTGCCGGAGTAGTCGAACTCGCAGGCCTGACCGATGACGATCGGGCCGGAACCGATGACGAGGACGTGGTTGATGTCTTCACGACGTGGCATGAGTGTTTTCTCTTTCTGTTGGGCGTTGTGCTGCTGGATGCGTTCTGTGCTGTGAGAAGGCGCCGGCTTAGGCCTTCTTCTCCTGCTCCAACAGGTTGAGGAAGTGGTCGAACAGGGGGTTTGCGTCGTGCGGGCCGGCGGCGGACTCCGGGTGGTACTGCACCGAGAAAGCGCGTCCGCTGGTCAGCGCCACGCCCTCGACGACGTCGTCGTTGAGGCAGATGTGGGTGACCTTGGCTGGCCCGAATGGGGTGTCGAATTCCTTATCCAGCCCGTCGGCGGGGGCTGCGAGGGCGAAGCCGTGGTTCTGGGCGGTGATCGCGACCTTGCCGGTCTCCAGGTCCTTCACCGGCACGTTGGTGCCGCGGTGGCCGAACTTCAGCTTGTAGGTGTCCAGGCCGAGGGCGCGGCCAAAGATCTGGTTGCCGTAGCAGATGCCGAAGAACGGGATGTCGGCCTCGAGGACCTTCTTGACCTGCTCCACCGTGTGGTCGGCGGTGGCCGGGTCGCCCGGGCCGTTGGAGACGAACACACCCTGGGCCTCGTACTCGCTCAAGTAGCCCTCGAGGGTGGAGAACTCGGTGTCGGCCGGAATGACGACGGTGCGGATGCCGCGCTTGGCGAACTCGCGCGGCGTGTTCGTCTTAATGCCCATGTCGTAAGCGAGGACGGTGTACTTGCGCTCCCCTTCCGCGTCGACGACATAAGGCTCGTCGGTGGTGACGTCCGCGGTCAGGTCCGCGCCGGACATCGACGGCTGCTCCTTGACCTGGGCGATCATCTCCTCGTCGGTGCCGAGGGCGTCTCCGGAGAAGATGCCCGCGGCGATGGAGCCCTCCTCGCGCAGGTGGCGTACGACGGAGCGGGTGTCCACGCCACAAATGCTGACGATGCCCTGCGCCTCAAGCTCCTCGTTGAGGCTGCGCTTGGCTCGCCAGTTGCTGACGGTGTTGGAGAGGTCGCGAATGACCAGGCCGGCGGCCCAGATCTTGCCGTCGAGGGACTCGGAGTCCTCGTCATTCCAGCCGGTGTTACCGATCTGTGGGGCGGTGAGCACCGTGATCTGACGGTGGAAGGAGGGGTCGGTGAGGGTCTCCTGGTAGCCGGTCATGGCGGTGGTGAACACTGCCTCGCCGAGGGTCTTGCCGGTCGCGCCCATCGCGAAGCCGCGGTAGATCGTGCCGTCTGCGAGAACCAGTGCTGCTGGAGTGTGAGTCTGCATATCTTTAGTCCTTAGTTTTTCTTTCAAGGTCAGTCGCCGATTGTTGGGTTATCGGGCAGCTAGTCGGTTGTCACAGGGTTGCCGTCGCGGCAGGTCACCTTGCCACGCAGGATCGTCGTGGATACCCGAACCGGCATGGGCATGCCTTCGTAAGGGTTGTTCTCGGACTTGGAGGCCATCTCCTTGGCCTCGGCGGTCCAGCTGGCGTTGGTATCCACCACGCACAGGTTCGCTGGCTCACCTTCGGCGATCGGGCGACCGTGGCCCGGCAGCTTGGTGATCTCGGCTGGCCGCTCGGACATCACCTTGGCGACGAAGCGCCAGTCCTGGTCACCGTTGATGACGAAGAGGTCCGCGATGATCGCCAGGGAGGTCTCCAAGCCGAGCATGCCCGGACGAGCCTGGTCGAATTCGCAGCACTTCTCCTCGGAGGAGTGCGGGGCGTGGTCGGTGGCCACGCAGTCCACCACGCCGTCGATGAGTGCCTGGCGCAGGGCCAGGGTGTCCCGCTCCTCACGCAGCGGCGGGTTCACACGGTTCACGCCGTCGAAGGTCTCCAACCGGGAGTCGGTGAGGATCAGGTGGTGCGGGGTGACTTCGGCGGACAGCGGGATGTCTTGGCTCTTCGCCCAGCGGAGAAGCTCGACGGTGCCTTCCGTGGAGGCGTGGCAGATGTGGATCCGACCGCCGTAGTCGCGAGCCATGAGGGCGTCGCGAGCGACGATGGACTCCTCCGCCACGCGTGGCCAGCCCCGAAGGCCCAGGCGGGCGGCGGTCTCGCCTTCGTGGGCAACCGCGCCCTCGGTCAGGCGGGGCTCCTCGCAGTGCTGAGCGAGCAGCACGTCCATGCCGCGCGAGTACTCGATTGCGCGACGCATCAGGCGCGGGTCGTCGACGCACTTGCCGTCGTCGGAGAACATGCGCACCTTGGCGTCGGAGGCGGCCATCATGCCAAACTCAGTGAGCTCCTTGCCCTCCAGCCCCTTGGAAATGGAGCCGACGGGGTGGACGTCGCAGAGGTTGGTGTTCTGGCCCTTGTACCAGACGCTTTCCGCGATGGCGGGGTCGTCCATGACCGGGGAGGTATTCGCCATGGTGAACACGGCGGTGAACCCACCCTTGGCAGCAGCGGCGGAGCCGGAGGCGATGGTCTCGGTGTCCTCGCGGCCCGGCTCGCGCAGGTGGACGTGCATGTCCACGAGGCCTGGCAGGAGTACCTGGCCGGCAAGGTCGAGCACCTCGGCCTCGGCCGGTGCCTCGGTGGACAGATCTGCGCCGATCTTGGCGATCATGCCGTCGGAGAGCAGGACATCCTGGGGCTCGCCCTCGCCGTAGATGAGCACACCCTTCAGGAGCACCGCGTTCTCGGCGCCCGCCGAGTGCGCAGCCAGTGGGCCAGTCGGGGGAAAGTTCTTGTTGTCGACCATAAAAATCGCTTGTCCTTTCTGGCCTTAAGCGTCCGTCTCGGTCTCGGAGGCGGAGTGGCCGCCGATCAGCAGCTGGAAGAGGATCGCCATGCGGACGTGGACACCGGCGGTGACCTGCTGGAGCACGACGGTGTTCGGGGCGTCCGCGACGCTGTAGTTGATCTCCATGCCGCGCAGCATCGGACCGGGGTGCATGACGACCGCGTCCGGCTTCAGCATGGCGTGGCGGGCTTTCGACAGCCCGTATCGGGTGGCGTACTCGCGGTGCGAGGGGAAGAAACCACCGTTCATGCGCTCCGCCTGGACCCGCAGCATCATGACCGCGTCGGCGCTCGGCAGTTCCGTGTCTAGGTCGTGGCTGACGCGCACGCCCCAGTTCTCCACCCCGATCGGTAGCAGCGTGGGAGGAGCGACGAAGGTGACGTCCGCGCCCAGAGCATTGAGGAGCTGCGCGTTGGAGCGGGCGACGCGGGAGTGCAGGATGTCGCCGACAATCACGACGTGCTGCCCCGACAGATCGCCCCGTTGGCGGCGCAGCGTCGTGGCATCGAGCAGCGCCTGGGTGGGGTGCTGGTTGGAGCCATCGCCGGCGTTGATCACGGCGGTATCGCCGATGAAGTTGGCAACGTGCTGCGCCGCTCCGGAGGACGGGTGGCGCATGACCAGTGCGTCGGCGCCGATGGACTTCAGCGTCAGTGCCGTGTCCCGGAGGGACTCGCCCTTCTTCACGCTTGAGGAGGACGCGGAGATATTGATGACGTCCGCGCTCATCCACTTCCCCGCCGTCTCGAAGCTGGCGCGGGTGCGGGTGGAGTTCTCGTAGAACATCGTGAACACGGTGCGTCCCCGCAGGGTCGGCAGCTTCTTGACCTCGCGGCCCTTCAGCGCCTCGGCGAAGCGATCCGCCTCGTCCATGATGCTCAAAATCTCATTCGGAGTGAGATCGGAAATGCTAAGCAGGTTCTTCACTACGCACGCCCCTTGTCTGCAGCGGGCGGTACCTGCCCGCCCTGATTCGCTGGTTGCTGGTCGGCGGGTGCGGTCGATCGGGTCAGGGTGACCTCGTCGCGGCCGTCGAGCTCGTGGAGAGCGACGGTGACGTCCTCGGAGGCCGCCGTCGGAATGTTCTTGCCCACGTAATCGGCGCGAATCGGCAGCTGCCGGTGACCGCGGTCAATCAGGACGGCCAGCTGAACGGCATCGGGTCGACCGAGATCCCGGAGGGCGTCCAACGCGGCGCGGATGGTGCGACCCGAAAACAGGACGTCGTCGACCAAGATGACGGTTGCGCCGTCGATCCCCTCGTCCGGGATGATCGTGGGCTTGAGCGCACGGTGCGGGCCGCGCCCCAGATCGTCCCGGTACAGCGTGATATCCAGCGAGCCTTGGAACACATCCACGCCACTGAATTCGCTGATCTTTTTCTGCAGCCGCTCCGCGAGCGGCACTCCCCCAGACGGAATACCCAAAACCACGACCCGCCGGGCGGATCCGCTGTCTAGAGCCGTCTTCTCAATGATTTGGTGCGCGATGCGTGCGACCGTGCGATTGACATCGTCCGGGTTCAGCAGAACCACGGAATGACTATCGACTGTCGGATTCATCGTGACCTCCTTTCCCGCCTCTCTGTGCGGTCTGTTAAAGGATGCCTCTGAAAGAAAACCTTTCATGTGAACGATAGCACAAAGCACTACCCCCGGCTGCGCGGGGCAACCGGGGCTAGATGGGTGCGAATCGAGCATTCGCCAGCACGGAGGTGCCGCTCAAAAACCTCGCGTTTTACACGGAATCCTTGTTTTCGGCGGCGGTGCTTTCAGCAGGGCCCGCCTGGCTGTCTTCGGGGCCTCCGGTGGCGACGCCCGCTGCCTGCTCGGCCGGGTCTGCGATCACGGAATCAACCAGCGCGTCGATGCCCGCCAGCTCAGCCGTAGTGCCATTCTCAGACCCCGACTGCTCCTGCTCCCGCTGGGCGGCCAGGCGATCAGCCATTGCGGCGTCGGCGTCTGTGGCCACGCCGTCGAGCACAGCGTTGACGTAGTCCGGGGCCTTGACGTGGGAGTACTCGCTGGCAAGCTCGATCCCCTCGGACAGAGCGACACGGTGCGGAACGTCCGCGTTGAACATCAGCTCCCACGCCGCGACGCGCATGACGGCGCGGTCCACGGCGGGGATGCGATCCAGGGTCCAATCGCTGGTGAGGTGCACAGCGATGGCGTCGTCGATCGCGTCGAGGTTGCTTGCCACGCCGGGCACGATCTGGGAGGTGTACTCCGGGATCGGCTTGATCTGGTTTTCCTGATCCTTGGCCAGCTCCGCGCGCTCTTCCATGATGTCGACCGGGTCGATATCGCGGAACTCCGCCTCGAAGAGGATGTCCACGGCACGGCGGCGGGCCTTGTAGCGCGCACCACGCCGCTTGAAACGCGCAGCCGAGCGCTCATCCTTCGAGCCAAACCCCTTCCCCGCAGACTGCGGGTCGTGGTTCTGAGGGCGCGAGGAGGGCGTCGGCGACTGTGGTTCAACCATGAGGAAGTATCAGGCTCCTGGGGTGTTACTGGGTGACGCGGGACAGGTACTCGCCGGTGCGGGTATCCACCTTGACGACGTTGCCGGTCTCGATGAACAGCGGCACCTGGATCTCGGCACCGGTCTCCAGGGTGGCTGGCTTGGAGCCGCCGGTGGAGCGGTCGCCCTGCAGGCCCGGATCGGTGTGCTCGATCTTCAGGTCAACGTTTGCCGGCAGCTCAGCGAACAGCGCCTGGCCGTCGTGGAAGGAGACGTTGACGCGGGAGTTCTCCAGCAGGAACTTCGCACCGTCACCCATGAGCTCCGGCTGCAGCTCGACCTGGTCGAAGGTCTTGTCGTCCATGAGGACGTAGGCGGAGCCGTCGTTATACAGGTAGGTCATGTCGCGGCGGTCAACGGTGGCCTGCTCGACCTTCACACCTGCGTTGAAGGTCTTGTCCACGGTCTTGCCGGAGACGACGTCCTTGAGCTTCGTGCGCACAAACGCCGGGCCTTTACCTGGCTTGACGTGCTGGAACTCCACGATCTGTTGCAGCTTGCCGTCGATCATCAGAACCATTCCGTTTTTGAAATCTGCAGTGGTTGCCACTAGTTCAGGCTCCTCTATTCTCGTTGAGATTTTTGCGCGCACGTCGACGCCCGAGGTTTCGGGCGAACTCGTTCGACTTATTCTAACACCTTAAACGATGCGCAGATCAGTGCTGGAGGCGTTGCAGCTCTTGGCACCATCGGCAGTGACCACGTAGGTGTTTTCGATGCGCAGGCCGGTTTTACCCGGGATGTAGATCCCCGGCTCCACGGTCAGCGTCATCCCCTCAGCCAGCGTCACTGATCGCTCGACCCGGGAGTTCGCCGACGGCGCTTCGTGGACGTCCAGGCCCACGCCGTGGCCCGTCGAGTGCACGAAGTACTCGCCGTAGCCCGCATCGGTGATGATGTCCCGGCAGGTCTTATCGACGTCGAACAGAGCGGCTCCCGGGGCGACGGTCGCGGCGCCAGCCCGCTGGGAGCGCAGGACGACGTCGTAGAGGGTGGCGGAGAGCTCGTCGGGCTCCCCCACGCAGACGGTACGTGTCTGGTCGGAGGCGTAACCGTCCAGGTAGATGCCGAAGTCGACGGTGACCAGACCCGGCACGATCGGGTCGCGGGAGACACCGGCGTGTGGCTTGGTGGCGTTGACTCCCGAAGCCAGGATGGTATCGAAGCTCAGTGCTTCGGCACCGGCCTTGCGCAGGCGGTACTCCAAGTCCGCTGCGGCCTCGATTTCAGTGCGACCCTCGCGGATGCCGCCCTCGTCGAGGAACTTCTGCCACACCGAGTCCGCGAGCGCCCCGGCTGCCTCGAGGGCGGCGATCTCCGCGCTGTCCTTGACCAAGCGAAGCTCCTCGACGATGCCGGCAGCCACCTCCGGCAGTGGCCCGTCCGCGGCAAGCTTCTTCGCTTCGCCGATGCTCAGGCTGGACTCCACGGCAAAGCCAGTGACCTGAGCCCGCTCCGGGACTTGCTCGAGCAACTTATTGTCGATGAGGATCTCGACGTCATCCGAGTTTCCGGTCTCGATCTCGACCTGTGTGGCGTATCGGCCATCGGTGCCGAGCACGCCCCGGCCGTCCGGCCGCTGCAGGTACACCGCATTGGAGCCGCTGAAACCGGTGAGGTAGCGAACGTTCTTCAGGTCAGTCACCAGCAGCCCCGGCAGGTCGCGCTCCTGTAGGCGTGCGGCAAGCTTGTTGCGACGCTCGGCGTATCGCTGAGTCTGGGTCATTCGCGCTCTCCTTCGATCGTTGTGTACCCCACGCTGGGCTCAATCACTCCTACGCTACTCCCCTGAGCTTTCACACTCGCAGGCGCGGGTTTGTGCGAGGAGCGTCAAGCCCAGGCGGTGCCCACATGCCGGGGTACCCCTAGCCCTTCGCGAGGTAACGCAGGGCCGCCCGGTATCCCTCGATACCGAGGCCTGCGATCACGCCACGTGCGATGGGACTGAGGTAGCTGTGGTGGCGGAAGGGCTCGCGGGCATGGACGTTGGAGATGTGGACCTCCACGAAGCCCTGGCCGTCGGCGACCTCCGCGAGAGCGTCGCGCAGCGCCACAGAAGTGTGCGTCCAGCCACCCGGGTTGATGATCACCGCGTGCCCCTGGTCGGCTGCCGCGTGGATGCGGTCCAGCATCTCCCCTTCGTGGTTGCTCTGGAAGAACTCCACCGCCACACCCAGGCGTGCTGCCTCCTCGGCGATGAGAGCCTCGACGTCGGCCAGCGTCGTCGCCCCGTAGACCTCCGGCTGGCGCTTGCCAAGCCGGTTGAGGTTCGGGCCGTTGAGCACACTTACCGTCAGCTGCTGTTCCTGTGCGGTCACTGCGAAATCGCCTCCCACGCTGCGTCCAGGTGTTCCCTGCTCGGGGACTCGAGCCGGGTCGGCTTAGCCAGGCCCTCGAGGACCACGAAGCGGATCTTGCCCTGCTTATTCTTCTTATCCCGGCCCATGACCTCAATGAGGGTATCGAAATCGGAGTGCTGATAGGTCGTCGCCAACCCGACGCTGCACAGGATGTCCCGGTGCCGGTCCACGAGCTCCTGGTCGATGAAACCGGCGGCCTTGGCCAGCTCGGCTTCGAACATCATGCCCACGCCCACGGCCTGACCGTGACGCCAGCGGTAGTTCTCCTGCTGCTCGACCGCGTGGCAGAAGGTGTGCCCGTAGTTGAGGATCTCCCGGATATAGGATTCCTTGAGGTCCTGGGCCACCACCTCTGCCTTGACCTTGATCGCCCGTGCGATCAGCTCCGGGAGTACATCACCGGCGGGGTTCAGCGCCTCGGCCGGGTCCTCCTCGTAGATCTCGATGATGCGCTCGTCACGGATGAAACCCGCCTTGATGATCTCCGCGGAGCCAGCGATGAGCTCCTCGCGGGGCAGGTCCTTGAGGGTGTCCAGGTCGATGAGGACCGCGGCCGGTTCGTGGAAGGCACCGACGAGGTTCTTACCCCGGGTGGTGTTGATCCCCGTCTTGCCGCCCACTGCGGCGTCGACCATCCCGAGCAAGGAGGTCGGGACGTGTGCCACGCGGATACCGCGCATCCAGGTGGCGGCGATGAACCCGGCGAGGTCGGTGGCAGCGCCACCGCCGACGGAGACGATGCAGTCCTGGCGCGTCAGCCCGGCATCTGCGCAGCGATCCCAGCAACGTTCGGCGGATGCAATGGTCTTGCCATCCTCGGCGTCGGAGATCTCCAACAGCTCGGCGACCTTGCCCTCGGCCTCCAGCAACTTCGCGACGTGGGCTGCGCGCTTAGCCAGGGCCGGCTGGTGGATGATCAGGAAGGTGCTGGCGCCCTCGGTGGCCTCGAGCATCGGCGGGATCATCGTCTCGATGCCGTGGCTGATGAGGACCGGGTACGGCGAAGCGGTGCGCACGTCGATGCGCCGTGGGGTGGGCTGTTGCGCGGGGGTGGGCGTTGTCACGCTGTCACGTTCTTTCTTTATTGCTGTGGTGGTTTGGTGGTCGGCCGTGGTGGCAGTGCCGCGGGTGAACGGCCCAGTGAGGTCGCCTAGAGCTGTTCCGCGTCTTCGAGGTACTGCAGGATGGCGGTCACTGTCCGCTGCGGGTCGTGGTTGCCGGAGCGGATGCGGAAGCTCGCGACCTCTTCATAGAGCTCGTGGCGCTCGTCGTAGAGTCGCTGATAGACCTCTTCGGGGTTGGGGACGTCCAGCAGCGGGCGGGTTTTGTTCCCGGAGGTACGGCGCACGCCCTCAGCGACGTCGACATAGAGGTAGACGACTTGGTGGTTCATGAGGGCCTCGCGGGTCTTCGCGCTCTTCACAGCTCCCCCACCAAGGGACACCACCGCACTGGTCTGCAGTGCCTGAGCGACGGCTTCCTCCTCAGCAGCGCGGAATTTCTCCTCGCCGAGCTCCCGCAGCACGTCGCCGCAGGGCTTGTTGAAGCGTTCGGCGATGAGCTCATCGGTATCGATGACGGGCAGGTGGAGGGCATGCCCGATGCGCCGGCCCATCGTGGATTTACCCGCGCCCGGCAACCCAGCGAGCACAACCTTTGGGCGCTGCCCAGGTGCCGTGTGCTGCGCGTTAACCGGTGTGGATTGCCCTGGTCGAGTCATCTTTCGCGAAGCCTCCTTGTCCGCGGGTTGGTTAGAAATCCAGCCGCTCGGCGACCTGCTGCTGATAGGCGGCCACGTTGCGCTTCATCTCGGCGAGGGAATCGCCCCCGAACTTCTCAACGGTGGCCCGAGCGAGGACGAGGGCGACCATCGCCTCGGCGACGACTCCTGCTGCGGGGACGGCGACGACGTCGGAGCGCTGGTGGATGCCGGTCGCGGCCTCTCCGGTGGCCATGTCGACGGTGCGCAGGGCGCGCGGGACCGTGCTGATCGGCTTCATCGCGGCGCGGACGATGACGTCCTCACCGTTGGTCATGCCGCCCTCGATCCCGCCAGCTCGGTTGCTCAGTCGCGTGATCTCTCCGTCCTCGCGCACCATCTCGTCGTGGGCTTCGGAGCCGCGGCGGCGGGCCTCCTCGAAGCCGTCGCCGATCTCGACTCCCTTGATGGCCTGGATTCCCATGACGGCGGAGGCCAGCTGTGCGTCGAGGCGAGCGTCACCGGACGTGTGGGAGCCCAAACCGATCGGCAGGCCCTTGACCACGACCTCCACGATGCCGCCGAGGGTGTCGCCACTCTTCTTCGCAGCCTTGATCTCCTCGACCATCGCGTCCTCCGAGGCCTGATCGAACGCGCGCACCGGGGAGGCGTCGATAGCTTCCAAGTCGGAGAAACTCGGGGTGGGGCCGGCATAGGGCTCGCTACGACCGATCGAGACGACGTGGCTGAAGACCTCCACTCCCAGCACCTCTCGCAGGAGGGCGCGGGCGAAGGTGGCGGCGGCGACGCGGGCAGCGGTCTCGCGGGCGGAGGCGCGCTCCAGGATCGGGCGGGCCTCGTCGTGGTCGTACTTCAGCATGCCGGCGAAGTCCGCGTGGCCCGGGCGCGGGCGGGTGAGTTTCGCCCCGCGACCGGAGGCCATCGCCTTGGCCACCTCCGGGTCCTCCAGATCAACCGGGTCGGCGGACATGATGGTGGTCCACTTCGGCCACTCGGTGTTGCCAATCATGACGGCAACCGGGCTGCCGAGGGTCTTGCCGTGTCGGACGCCAGAGACGAAGGTCAGCTCGTCCGCCTCAAACTTCATCCGGGCGCCCCGACCATAGCCGAGGCGACGGCGGGCGAGCTGTTCCGCGACGTCCTCGCGAGTCACGCTCAGCCCAGCGGGGAGGTTTTCCACCAGCGCAATCAGCGCCCGGCCATGGGATTCACCAGCAGTAGTCCATCGAAGCATGCCGACAAGTCTACTATGTGAGCCATCGAACATTTATAAGGACACCGCGAAGGCCAACAGCGTGCCCAGAACGCGGTGACGCAACGGTTCGCTGGGCCTACTGCTCACTCGCCCAGGCTGATCCAGCGATGAATGCCCTCTACGCGCCTTGGAGCGCATGATCTCAGCGAGCAGTGCCTACGAGCTAACCGTATAGAACGGGTAATCGGTGTAGCCGTGCTCTCCTCCTGTGTAGAACGTGGTCTCATCCGGCGCGGTGAGGGAAAGTTCCTCTTGCCAGCGGCGAACGAGGTCCGGGTTGGAGATGGCCAACCGGCCCACGGCCACGGCATCACCGTGCTGCACCAGATCCTCGGCTTCCGCGCGCTGAGTCACCTGTCCAAACCCCGAATTCAGGATGACACGCGTACGCCCGTTAGAACGGGCTTCGGCACTCAACTCAGTAATGAGCTCACCGGTGGGCTCGGCATGCAGGAAGGAGACGTAGGCCAAACCAAGGTCTGCGACTGCGCGAAGCAACCCGCCGTAGGTGGCACGCACATCCGCAGCGTCGGTTTCCTCAATGCCCTGAATATTGTGCTGCGGGGACAAACGCAACGCCACGCGGTCGGCCCCGATCTCCCCGGCCACAGCGGTGAGAATTTCCTCCACGAGGCGGTAGCGCTTCTCCGGGGTTCCGCCGTAGGCATCCTCTCGGTGATTGGAGCTCGGGGAAAGAAACTGGTGGAGCAGATAACCGTTCGCACCATGAAGCTCCACACCATCCATGCCAGCGTCGATGGCATTGCGGGCAGCCTGACGGAACTCATCGACGATGCGCGGTAGCTCCTCGATCTCGAGGGGGCGGGGCACTGGGCACTCCTTGCGGGATTCAAAATCCCTCACCGCAGTGCCCGATGCCAACGCAGAGGGTGCCACCGGCTCAGCCCCTTCGAGCAGGCTGGCATGGGACAAACGCCCGCCATTCATCACCTGCATGAAAATGCGTCCGTCGGCTTCGTGGACGGAGTCGGCCACACGCCGCCAGCCGAGAATCTGCTCCGGCGTTTCAATACCGGGCTGGCCGGGGAAAGCGCGGCTAGTCACTGCGGGGAATACCCCCTCCGTCACGATAAGCCCCATGGAAGCGCGCTGTGAATAGTACGTCTCATGCAAGGACGTAGGGACGCCGTCGCGTTCAGCCCGTGAGCGGGTCAAAGCTGCCATGGTCACGCGATTTGGCAGGGTTAGTCGTCCCAATTCAAGTGAGTCGAAGAGTGTAGTCATGCACCACACAACACGAGGCTAGTTTCGCTTATTCCTCATCCTGTTGTCACCGGTGGCGGAGCATCCCGCTAGGTCTACGACTAAGCCATTGAACTTTTATAAGGACACCGCGAAGGCCAGCAGCGTACCCAGAACCATGGCCGGTCCCATGGCAACGGCCCGCTGGGGTGGAGTCTTTCTGCCCCGATCCTGGATCAGTATCCCTCCGGTCGTGAGCACGCCGGAAGCGCCGATGGCGAGCAACACCCACCCCAATCCGTGCCAGGCGGCAAGGATGCCGCACAACGCCGCGAGCTTGGCGTCCCCGCCCCCGAAGTACTGGCCAGGAGCTCCGCTCCCTTCGCGGCGGTTCTTTACAGAGCGTTGGTGGAAGAAACTGAACAATAGCCACCACACCACGCCGCCGACAAGTGCTGCAGGCTGCCAGACACACGCCGCGACGACCGCGCACAGGATGTTGGGGAGCACCACGACGTTGGGGATGCGACGGTACCGCCAATCCACGACCGCCAGGTAGGCCACAGCCACTCCAAGCGTGGCAAGCACAGCGCATATCATCGATTGGCTCCCCTTAAGCCTGCTCCCCTGTAGTCTTCTCCCCTACCCCAAGAGCCCCCTGCTTCCCCGCGCAGGAATCTCCTTCCCCCTCCTGCGCTGAGAAGATAAGGCTCCGGCTTAGTCCAACGCCAGGTGCTGGTGCAGTTCGGCCAAGAATAGCCCCTCGGGAGCCTGCTGGCCGGTGAACAGCCGGAACTGCTCCTCCGCCTGGCCAGCGAGCATCTGCAGACCATCGGAGACTGGCAGCCCCTGATGCTTGGCCTGAGCCAACAGCGCGGTGGGATAGGGATCGTAGATAACGTCGATGACAGACTCAGCGCGACAGAACTCATCCACGTACTCCGCAGCGACGTCCTCCGGGACCGTCGAAATCAGCGCTGCAGCCTGGCCACACACATGGCCCAGCTCCGGGGCGTCGAACCGGGTCCAGGAAAACTCCATGCCGAGCGACTCGGTGAGTGCCTGCAGGTTCAGAGCACGCTCCGAACGGGCGACCACGTTAATCTCGGCAAAGCCGGCAGCTGCTGCGGCAGCGACGGCGGGGCGGGCGGTGCCACCGTTACCGACGATGATGGCGGTCTGACCGTCGAAGGGTGCGCCTCGTTCCGGATCGCGCTCGGTGATCTCGGCTGCCGCCGCGTCCAGGCAGGCGGTGAGACCGTCGACGTCGGTGTTATCCGCGAGCCAGCGACCATCCTCCTGCGGCACCATCGTGTTGGCGGAGCCGATGTCCTCGGCCCGCTTCGTCGCCAGTCCCGCCAGCTCGAGTGCTGCGCCTTTCCCCGGCATGGTGACAGACAGGCCGCGGATGTCCGGGTCCTGTGCCTGAACGATCACCCGGATGTCCCGGGCCTCTGGCGCCTCCACGCGGTAGTAATCCAGATCCAGGCCCGTGGCCCGGTAGCCGGCCTTGTGGATTACCGGGGACAGCGAATGCGACACCGGGCTGCCCAGGACCGCACAGCGGGGGCCGCTCAGCGCGACGAATTCCTCGGGGCTGAGGACGCTCGCGCCCGTCGAGTCCGCAGTGGGGCGAGGGTCACCGCCGGTAGACAGCTGGGCATCCTGGTTTTCCGACATCGGCTTCCTCTTCTTCCTGGCTTATTGCTTAGCGGGCCGAGTCCAGCACGCCGTTGGCGCGTGCCTTCTCGATCGCAACCTCGTGGGCATCGAAGTCCCGGTTGAACACGGTCTCACCATCCTTGTTGATGGTGACGAAGTAGAGCCAATCGCCCTCGGCGGGGTGTTCCATCGCCTGCAGCGCCTGAATACCCGGGGAGGCGATCGGGGTCTCCGGCAGCCCCTTCTTCGCGTAGGTGTTCCACGGGGTGCGGCGGGCGCGGTCGCTATCCGTCGTGGCGACCTCCTGCTCGGCGACGTCATAATTCACCGTGGAGTCGAACTCCAGGCGCTGGTCTTCCTTGAGTCGGTTGAGGATCACGCGAGCAACCTTGTCGAAGTCCCCGGCAGGCGCCTCGCGCTCCACCAGGGAGGCGGCCGTGATCATCTCATAAGGGCTCAGACCCACGGCCTCCGCGGCGCTGAGAAGCCCCGTCGCCTCGTATTCCGCCGCAGAGTTGCTGATCAGCTCGCGCATGATCTCCTGCGGGGTCGAGGTCGGGTCGAAAAGGTGCACGCCCGGGGAGATCAGCCCCTCGATGCGGCGCGGATCGTCTCTGCGTTCCGCGACCGCTCCCTTCGCCCACTGCGGCACCTCCAACTCCTCCGGGGCGGAGCTGACCACGGCATCGCGCAGCGCATCGGAGGAAATGCACTCATCCTCGCTCGAGCAGGTCTGAGCGGAGATCAGCGAGTAGATTCCCTCACGCGTCTTCCCGCCCACGACCGTGACGTCCTCCAGCGTCAGGCCAGTCGGAATATCGACGACGCCGCGGCGGTTGGCGTCGTCCGTCAGCGCGTCAAGTGCGGCCGAGGCCGACATCTTCTCCTGGAGCGGGTAGTAGCCGGTCTGCAGGCTCGCCTCGCGGGCCTCGGCCTCCCGCATCAGTGCCCGCCGGGAGCCGACAATCTCTTTCTCCACCAGGGTCGGAGCGATGGAAGACAGGCTATCGCCCTCGCCGACCTTGACCATCACGACCGTTCCGTTGCCCGCACCCTCGTAGTCGCGCTGGCCGACGACGGACCGCTGGTACCAGACGTACCCGGAGATACCCACCAACAAGAGGGTGAGCGCCAAAGCCAGCGCGACGGCCAGTTGACGGCGGCGCCGGTACTTCGGTTGCATACTCCGCTTCAGGGTCATGCAACTATGCCTTTCGGATCTCGGGTGCTACGGAAGGCGCGGCCACGCTCGAGAGCGTGAAGGCAACGCGAAGCATCGCTATAGGACAGCGATGCATCCGATGATCGTGGATCGATCATCGGACATTATTCCATGATCACGATTCGATTACGACATGACCCGCCGACGGGCGTCGAGCCACCCCTGCAGAATGTGCACTGCCGCAGCTTGGTCAATCCGCTTCCGACCCTTCTTGGCGCTCACCCCGGAGGCCTGGAAGGCCTGGGTGGCTGCCATGGTGGACATGCGTTCGTCGACGAGCCGTATCGGCAGGTCGGGCAGCTCTTCGTCCAGGTCCTCGTAGAAGTCGAGGGCTGCCGCGGTGCTCGCGGTGTGGTTGCCGCGCAGCGCTACCGGAAGACCGACGACGACCTCCACGACGAAGTTCTCCGCGATCAGTTCCACGACGCGCGAAACGTCGGAGCCGTCGACGGCGGCGGCGACCGTCTCCAGCGGAGAGGCCAGGATCCCATCCGGGTCGCTCAGGGCAACGCCGATCCGCACACTACCGACGTCGAGAGCCAGCCGCCGTCCCCGCCCCGGATCTGTCTCCGGGTCGGGACGGTCCGGAGTAATCTCCTCGCGGGAAAAATCGGATGCCATCGACGATCGACCTCGCAGAACTAGCTCAGAGTCTCGTTCACGAGGCGCTGAACGGCGGCCAGGCCGGTGTCGATGCCGGAAGCATCGGAACCGGAGCCCTGCGCCAGGGCTGGCTTACCGCCACCACGGCCACCAACCTCGGCGCCGAATGCCTTGACCAGGTCGCCAGCCTTCAGGCCACGCTCGACAGCCTGCGGATTTGCCGCGGCCACGAACGGAACCTTCTCGCCGTCCTGGGCAGTGAAGAGCACGACCGCCGCCTCGGAGTTGAAGCGGGCGATGGCGTCCTGCGCCACCGAGCGCAGGTCCTTCGCACCCAGGCCCTCCCCGAGGTTCTGGGTCAGCACCTTCACGCCGGACACATCCGCGGCGCTGTCCACGATGCTGCCGACCTGGGCTGCCAGCTGTTGGGCACGCAGCTGCTGGACCTGCTTCTCTGCGGCCTTGAGCTTGGCGGTCAGCGCGTCGATGCGCTCCGGGATCTCCTCGCTGGTGGCCTTGAAATTCGCCGCGAGGTTCGCGACCAAGGAACGGTCAGCGGCGAGGTGGCGGAAGGAATCCATTCCGGTGTAGGCCTCGATGCGACGCACGCCGGAGCCCACGGAGGACTCACCGAGCACGCTGATCGGGCCAATCTGGGAGGAGTGGTCCACGTGGATACCGCCGCACAGCTCCATGGAGAATGGTCCGCCGATCTCGACGACACGAACCTGGTTGCCGTAGTTCTCGCCGAACAGAGCCATCGCACCCATCGCCTTGGCCTCCTCCAGGGAGGTCTCGATGGTGTTGACCTGGTAGTCGGTGTCCACCGCGGAGTTCGCGATCTCCTCGATCTGCTGCAGCTGCTTCTCGGTTAGTTGATCCCCGTAGGAGAAGTCGAAGCGCAGGTAGCCGGGCTTGTTCATGGAACCGGCCTGCACGGCTGTCGGCCCCAGCACCTCGCGCAGCGCGGCGTGGATCAGGTGGGTACCGGAGTGCGCCTGGCGGGCCTGGTGGCGCCACTTCTGGTCGACGCGGGCCTCGAGGAGCTCTCCGATGGCGAGCTCTCCCTCGGTAACCTCGATCTGGTGCGCCCAGACCTTCTTGGCGATCTTTTGGACGTCCACGACCTTAGCCAGACCACCCGGGCCGCGGAGGGTGCCACGGTCGGCCATCTGGCCACCCGACTCGGCGTAGAACGGGGTCTGGTCCAGGATGACCTGGGCGTGCTGTCCGGCGGCCGCACGGTCGGCGAGCTGGCCGTCGACGACCAGGCCCAGAACCTTGCCCTCGTCCACCGTGTTTTCGTAGCCGGTGAAGTGGGTCGGGTGGGAATCGATGAACGCGCGGTAGATGCTCAGGTCCGCGTGGACGTGCTTCTTGGCGGCGTTATCCGCCTTGGCGCGGGCCTTCTGTTCGGCCATCAGCTCGTGGAAGCCCTCCTCGTCGACCGTCAGCGAGGCCTCCTCGGCCATCTCGCGGGTTAGATCGATCGGGAAGCCGTGGGTGTCGTGCAGCGAGAAGGCGACATCGCCCGGAACCACGGTGGCGCCGCTGTTGCGGGCCTCCGTAAGGAACTGCTCGAAAAGCTGGGAGCCGGACTCGAGGGTCTTAAGGAAGGCCTTCTCTTCGGTCACGCCCACGGAGCGGATGCGCTCCCAGTTCTCCTCGATCTCCGGGTAGGACGGGGTCATCGCCTCGCGGACGGTGTCCAGGAGCTGCTCGATGACTGGCCCCTGAGCACCCAGCAGTCGGGCGGAGCGAATGATGCGGCGGATCAAGCGACGCAGGATGTAGCCACGCCCCTCGTTGCCTGGGGTCACGCCGTCGAGGATGAGCATCAGCGCGGTACGGCTGTGATCGGCGATGACACGGAAGCGGATATCGCCCTTGTCCTCCGAGCCGTAGCGAGTGCCGGTCAACTTCTCGGCGGTGTCGATCACCGGGCGCAGCAGGTCGGTCTCGTAGACGTTATCCACTCCCTGCAGCAGGAATGCGAGGCGCTCCACGCCCATGCCGGTATCGATGTTCTTCTTCGGCAGGTTGCCTACGATGTCGAAGCTGCCGTCGGGCTTGGTTTCGCCACGCTCGAACTCCATGAACACCAGGTTCCAGATCTCGATGAATCGGCTATCGTCCACCGCCGGGCCACCGTCCGCGCCATAAGCCGGACCGCGGTCGTAGTAGATCTCGGAGCACGGACCACACGGACCGGGCACGCCCATGTGCCAGTAGTTATCCTCCATACCGAGGCGCTGGATGCGCTCGGTAGGGAGACCAACGAGGTCGTGCCACAGCTGCGCAGCCTCGTCGTCGTCCTCGTAGACGGTGACCCAGAGGCGATCCGGGTCCATACCGAGGCCACCGTCGTCGACGGAGTTGGTCAGCAGCGTCCACGCGTTCTTGATCGCGCCTTCCTTGAAGTACTGGCCGAAAGAGAAGTTGCCAGCCATCTGGAAAAAGGTGTTATGGCGGGTGGTGATGCCGACCTCGTCGATGTCGAGGGTGCGCACGCACTTCTGGATGGAGGTGGCGGTGCCGAACGACGGGGTCTCCTGACCCAGGAAGTACGGCTTGAAGGGGACCATGCCCGCGTTGACGAAGAGCAGGTTCGGGTCGTCGAGGATCAACGACGCGCTGGGCACCTCGGTGTGACCGCTTTTCACGAAATGGTCGGTGAAGCGCTGGCGAATCTCATGCGTCTGCACGGTTGTGCTACCTCAATCTGTCTCGGGTTGTCTCGGCGGCCTTGGTGGGGCCAACCGCCTCCTGCGGGTTGCGTGCCGCAGGGAAAGCTAAAACTACAGATGGCATTCTACTTGCCCGGGCGCGACCCACGCACAATACCCCGCAGCGTGTCCAGGCGACTGTGGATCGTACGCTCGTGGCCGTGAGTGGTGGGCCGGTAGTACTCCACTTCGGCCAGGTCATCCGGCAGGTACTGCTGGCGCAACACGCCCCGGGGATCATCGTGCGGGTACTGGTAGCCGGTGGCGTTTCCGAGGGCCTTCGCGCCGCTGTAATGCCCGTCGCGCAGGTGGGCGGGAACGATGGCCCCCTTGCCTGCCCGGATGTCGGCGATGGCCTCGTTGATACCGACGTAGGCGGCGTTGCTCTTCGGGGCGGTAGCCATGTGGACGGTGGCATGGGCCAGCGTGATTCGGGCCTCGGGCATACCGATGAAGCTCACTGCCTGGTGCGCCGCGACGGCGACCTGCAGGGCGGTGGGGTCCGCAGTGCCGATGTCCTCGGAGGCGACGATGACCAAGCGCCTAGATATGAACCGGGGGTCCTCGCCACCCTCAAGCATCCGGGCGAGGTAATGCAGTGCGGCATCCGGGTCGGAACCTCGCATGGACTTGATGAATGCGCTGGTGACGTCATAGTGCTGGTCGCCGTCGCGGTCGTAGCGAGCCACCGCCTTATTCGTGGAGCGGGTGACGTCGGCGACCGTGATCGTGGGAGACTTATCACCGTCCTGCTGTTGTTGCAGGACGTCCTCGGCGACGGCCTCGAGGTAGGTCAGGCTGCGTCGGGCGTCCCCGCCGGAGACCGCGGCGAGCTGGCCCAGAGCGTCGTCTGCGATCTGCACCTGGCCGGCCAAGCCCCGCTCATCGGCGATGGCGCGACGCAGCACGGACTTGATTCCTTCTTCATCCAGCGACTTTAGCTGGACCAGCAGCGAGCGACTAAGCAGCGGCGAGACCACGGAGAAGCTCGGGTTCTCGGTTGTGGCGGCAACCAGCAGCACCGTGCGGTTCTCCACGGCGGCCAGCAGGGCGTCCTGTTGAGTTTTGGAGAACCGGTGCACCTCGTCGATGAAGAGCACGGTGCGCTCTCCGTGGAGCAATCGGCGACGGGCGTCCTCGATGACGGCCCGCACCTCCTTGACCCCCGAATTCAGGGCGGACAGGGCGACAAAGTGGCGTCCGGATGCCGCGGAGATCAGGGAGGCGATGGTGGTTTTGCCCGTGCCGGGCGGACCGAAGAGGATGACGGAGGAGTCGCCACGCCCGTCGATAAGCCGCTGTAGCGGGGTTCCCGGCCCGAGCACGTGGTCCTGCCCCACCACTTCAGCGAGGCTGCGCGGTCGCATGCGGACCGCCAGCGGCGCATGCGCCCCAGGGTGAAAATATGCTTCCGCCTCCGCAGCACCAGCCCCAGACTGGTTGGGTTCGGCCTGGCTGAACAGGTCCTCCACGGCGCGCCTAGTCCTCGCGTCGCTGCGGGTGGGCGCCCAGCGGGGCGAGCGCCGCCAGGAGATTTTCTGCAAGCTCGACGACGGGGGCGAAACGATCCTCCCCCAGCTCCGCCGTGAAGCGCAGGATAGCGTCCACGGTCGTGGCGAGGTCGATGAGCTGCGCGGTGGTCAGCTTCTTCAGGTCATCAGCCTCGATATCGAATTCGCGCAGGTCGTTGACCCTATCTGAGCCGTAGTACAGGAGCGCGAGAGAGAAGAGGGCCCACCCGATCAGCGAGGCCACCAGAACCTCGTTGAAGTAGGCGTCCTCCCGGAACTCCGGCCAGTAGTGCACCACCTCGGCTCGCCAGGCATCGAGGAACTCGGCGGTCTCCTTATCGCTTAGTGCCGGGGTCGTGAGGTCCTGCGGGAAACCGGCCACGACGCACGCGACGTCGAAGGCGATATCGCGGAAGCCTGCCCACTCGTAGTCGAGGAAGAACACCCGCTGCGCCAACACAATGTTGTCCGGCATCAGGTCGAATGGGGTGAAGGCGCGAGCGGTGGAATCCGACTGCCGTTTCCCCGCCACGTTGGCCAACCGGGTGACCTCCGGGTGCATGGAGATCTGGTTGCGCTCCATCAGCTCCCGCCCGAGCTCAACAGTTTCCGCAATATCCGGCTGCTGGCCGGCGACGTCCTCAGCAGCGTAGCCGTGCTTCTGGCACTGGCGGCGGAAGAGAGTATCATAGGACTCTTCTTTGCCTGCCGTGGCTACGTGCATACGGCCGAGGGAACGCCCCAGCTTCCGCAGCGCAGTGCGCCGTTCCTTGGCGGGCAGCTGGGTGAGCACCTCAGCGAAGTTTTGACCTTCACCGAGGTCCGAGAGGATCAGAAGGCGTTCCTCGATGTCATAGGCGAGCAGCAACGGACCCGGCCGTGACTCCTCAGCCAGGGTGTTTGTGAACTGGTACGCCACGAGCTCGCGGAAAAGCCCGGTGCGGTCGAAGGAGATTCGCCTGCTGCCGCGAGACCGGTTGGCCTCCGGGTCTGCGAGGGATGAGTGCTCCTCCCCCGAGGTCTCCGGTGGCAGCTGCTTGACCACCACCGTGCGCTCCTGGAGGAAGTCATTGTGCCCGACCCGAGCGCGCAGAACCAGGGAGGATCCGTTTCCTCCGAGGTTCTCCGGATTGCTCAGTGCCGGCGATCCCCCGAAGCGGGCGGCGAGAACTCGCTGTGCGGATTCGACGACCGCTGCCACGGAGAGGGCTGGATTGTGTTCGGACACCTGTTTACTCATCCTCATCGCCAACGGGGTGGCACTGTGCGCCATCCCAGCTGGTCTTTAGTCTTTTCGCTCTACTGGGAGCTGGCCTTGGTTGCGCCGGCCTGCGCCGCGGCGGCCTTCTTTGGCTTCGCGTCGATACCGGACTCCTTGCGCTGCTCTGGGGTGATCTCGCTCGGCGCATCCGTCAGCGGGTCGACACCGCCGCCGGACTTCGGGAAGGCGATGACGTCGCGGATGGAGTCGAATCCACCCAGCAGGCTGACAATTCGGTCCCAACCGAACGCGATGCCGCCATGTGGCGGAGCGCCGAAGGCGAAGGCGTCGAGCAGGAAGCCGAACTTCTCGCGAGCCTCCTCCTGGGAGATGCCCATGACCTGGAACACTCGCTCCTGGACGTCCCGCTGGTGAATACGGATGGACCCGCCGCCGATCTCGTTGCCGTTGCACACGATGTCGTAGGCGTAGGCCAACGCGGAACCCGGGTCCTGGTCGAAGGAGTCCAGGAACTCCGGCTTCGGGGAGGTGAATGCGTGGTGCACGGCAGTCCATGCGGAATTGCCGAGCGCCACGTCGCCCTCTGCGCGGGCATCGGCTGCAGGCTCAAACATCGGCGCATCAACGACCCAGGTGAAGGCCCACTTGGTGTCGTCAATGAGTCCCAGCTTCTGGGCGATCTCGCCGCGTGCCGCGCCCAGCAGGCCGCGGGAGGACTTGGTGTCGCCGGCAGCGAAGAAGATGCAGTCGCCCGGCTTCGCGCCGACGTGATCGGCGATACCAGCGCGCTCCTCGTCGGTGATGTTCTTCGCAACTGGACCGGACAGCTCGCCGTCCTCGCCCACCAGGATATAGGCCAGGCCCTTCGCGCCACGCTGCTTGGCCCACTCCTGCCAAGCGTCGAGCTGACGGCGTGGCTGGCTGGCGCCACCATCCATCACGACGGCACCGA
Organism: Corynebacterium sp.; assembly: GCF_030152825.1. Taxonomy (GTDB): domain Bacteria; phylum Actinomycetota; class Actinomycetes; order Mycobacteriales; family Mycobacteriaceae; genus Corynebacterium. The sequence continues at coordinate 19,660 of NZ_JASLIP010000045.1, read as the reverse complement.
CGTACTCGTTCTGGAACACGCGGAAGGTCGTATCCTTGAAGAACTCGGTGCACTCGGTGATCTGGATGTCGAAACGCAGGTCCGGCTTATCGGAGCCGTAGAGGCGCATCGCGTCGGCGTAGGTCATGCGCGGGAACGGAGTCTGGACCTCGTAGCCGGCGGTGGACCACACCTCGGTGAGGATCTCCTCGGCCAGGGCGATGACATCCTCCTGGTCGACGAAGCTCATCTCGACGTCCAGCTGGGTGAACTCTGGCTGGCGGTCGGCGCGGAAGTCCTCGTCACGGTAGCAGCGGGCGATCTGGTAGTAACGCTCCATGCCGGCGACCATAAGCAGCTGCTTGAACAGCTGCGGGGACTGCGGCAGAGCGTAGAAGGTGCCTGGCTTCAGGCGTGCCGGAACCAGGAAGTCACGTGCGCCCTCCGGGGTAGAACGGGTCAGCGTCGGGGTCTCGATCTCGGTGAAATCGTGGCTCTCGAGTACCTTGCGGGCCGCAGCGTTGGCCTTGGAGCGCAGGCGGAGTGCGTCGCCCTGGGAGGCACGGCGCAGATCCAGGTAGCGGTACTTCAGGCGGGTCTCTTCGCCGACTTCGCCGGCAGAGGACGGGTCGTCGATCTGGAACGGCAGTGCGGCGGACTCGTTGAGCACTTCGAGCTCGTTGACGTTGACCTCGACGGCACCGGACGGCAGGTTCAGGTTCTCGGAGCCCCCAGGACGGGCCTCCACGCGACCGCGGACGCGGACACAGTACTCGCTGCGCAGCGCATGGGCGCGCTCGGCGACCTCGGACTCGCGGAACACGACCTGGGCCACGCCGGAACGGTCGCGCAGGTCGATGAAAATCACGCCACCGTGGTCTCGACGACGGCCTACCCAGCCGGTGAGGGTGACCTCCGAGTCGATGTCTCCTGGGCGAAGTTCGCCTGCTAGATGGGTTCGCAGCACGTCGCTTATCCTTCCGATGCATTCAATCTTTGAATAGGGTGTCGAATTCAACCCTTCAGCTTAGTCCATCTCCACGTATGGCAAACTTTAGGGCGTGACCTTTAATCAGAATCTAGGCGACTCCTCCGGCCGCGCCCAAGGTGGCGGCAATTCCGGGGGCTCCAACTTCGGCGGCGGCAACCGTGGTGGTGGCAACTCCCTCGTCAACATGCTGGTGAGTCAGGTGGGTGCTCGTTTCGGGCTGCCCGGCATCATCATCGCCGGTTTGGTGATCTTCTTCCTCAACAGCGGCGGTGGAATCCCAGGCATTGGCGGCGGCGCCAACAATGTGCAGAGCCCGCAGACTGACTCGGATGCGCTCGCGCACTGCAAGACGTACGAGGACGCCAACGAGCACGACGACTGCCGCATCCAGGCTACCGCGACGGTTCTAGACGACTTCTGGCAGGAGGCTCTCCCCCAGGAGGCGAATATCCAGTACACCAAGCCGGGCCTCTTCATCGGCTCGGGTCAGCTGAACACCGCCTGCGGGGCGGCGGATGCCTCCCAGTCCGGGCCGTTCTACTGCCCGGGCGATGAGACCGTTTACTTCGCGACCCCGTTCTTTAAGCAGCTGCGGCAGATGGGCGGATCCGATGGCCCGTTCGCCCAGATGTATGTTGTCGCCCACGAGTTCGGCCACCACATCCAGCATCTCGAGGGCAACCTCGGGCTCTCCGATTACAACAACCCGGGTGAGGACTCCAACGCCGTGAAGATGGAGCTGCAGGCCGACTGCTACGCGGGCCTGTGGGCTAGCCAGGCGGATAAAGGGCCGGATGCCATGCTCGACCCGATCACGCAGGACCAGGTGGATCAGGCTGTGAAGACTGCCCAGTCCATCGGCGATGATGCGATCCAGAAGTCCGCCGGCCGCTCGGTCAACCCGGAGAAGTGGACTCACGGCTCCTCCCAGCAGCGCGTCGACGCATTCCTGCGCGGCTACCAGGGCGGAACGATGGCCAGCTGCGAGGCGAACTTCCGCCGCTAGGGTCGCCCCCGGCTAGGGCTCCCCAGTAGCGCTTCGCCCCGGGCGGCCGAAGAACCCACGGCAACGAAAACGGCACTGCGCTACCACACAGTGCCGTTCTTTTTTTGGCCGAAAGCCCCGCGTGGTGATCCGGGGATCTACGCAAGCTGCTGGCGGATGTGAGTGGTCAAGTCTGCCACCGCGACGTCGTGCTGCTCCCCGAGCTGCAAGTCCTTCACCGCCACGGTGCCGGCCTCGAGCTCCTGATCACCGATGACGACTGCGAGCTGAGCGTTCGCCCGGTTGGCTGCCTTCATCGCCCCCTTGAGCCCGCGATTGCCGTAGGCCATGTCCGCAGCAACGCCCGCCGCCCGCAGCTCGTTGATCAGGCCAACCATGTGGCGCTTCGCAGCATCGCCCATCGGAATGCCAAACACGTCCACGCGGCGACCGGTCGAGGCGGTCTTGCCCTCCGCGTCGAGCGCCAGCAGGGCTCGGTCCACGCCGAGGCCGAAACCGATGCCGGAGAGATCCTGGCCGCCGAGCTGAGCCATCAGGCCGTCGTAGCGACCGCCACCGCCGATCCCGGACTGAGCCCCGAGGCCGTCGTGGACGAACTCGAAGCAGGTCTTGGTGTAGTAATCCAGCCCGCGGACCATGCGCGGGTTGATCGTGTACGCCACGCCCATGTCCTCCAGCAGGCCGGTGACGGTTTCGAAGTGCTCACGGGAGGAATCGGAGAGGTGGTCCTTCATCAGCGGCGCGTCTTGCAGCATCTCCTGCATCTGCGGTCGCTTATCGTCCAGCACTCGCAGGGGGTTGAGCTCCGCGCGGCGCTGGGTCTCCTCATCCAGCGGCAGCGTGGCCAGGAATTCCTGGAGCTTCGCGCGATATGCCGGGCGATCGGTGCTATCCCCCAGGCTCGTCAGCTCGAGGCGGAAGCCGTCCAGCCCGATGGAGCGGAAGCAGCGGTCTGCCAGGGCGATGACCTCGGCATCCAGTGCTGGATCGTCGATCCCGATCGCCTCCACGCCGACCTGCTGGAGCTGGCGGAAACGGCCGGCCTGCGGGCGCTCGTAGCGGAAAAACGGACCGTGGTAGGCCAGCTTGGCTGGCAGCTGCCCACGATCAAGGTTGTGCTGGATCACCGCACGCATCACGCCAGCGGTGCCCTCCGGGCGCAGCGTCACTGAGCGACCACCCCGGTCGGCGAAGGTGTACATTTCCTTGCTCACCACATCGGTGGACTCCCCCACGCCGCGGGCGAACAGCGAGGTGTCCTCGAACACGGGAAGCTCGATGTGCTCATAACCGGCGTTGTGGGCGGCGTCGAGAAACGCGGTGCGCACAGCCAGGAATTCGCTGGACTGCGGCGGCACGTAGTCCGGAATCCCCTTCGGGGCGTGCAGCGGCTGGAACTTCTTTTCACCTGAGTTAGTCACGCCACCAGATCTTAGTGGCTGGCCCGCCACGGGCGTAGCACTACCCCACCTCGTGCAAGAAGGGGTTGGTCTTCTTCTCCTGACCGATCGTTGTCTGCGGACCGTGACCGGGCAGGACGACGTCGTCGTCATCGAACTCGGCAGACAGACGCTTAAGGGAGAGCGTCATATCCGCCGGGTCCGAACCAGGCAGGTCCGTGCGCCCCACGCCGCCGTTGAAGAGGACGTCCCCGCCCAGGATCAGACCCGGGATGCGGAACATGACGGATCCGGGCGAATGCCCCGGCATGTGGTGGACGGTAAAGGTTTGACCACCGATGCTGATCTCGTCGCTAAGGTTCCGGATTTCCTCCGGGACCCGCATGTTCTCCGTGTCGAAGATGCGAGCAAAGTCGGGGAAATTGGTGTACATGCCCGGGTTCTCAAGCATCGAACGGTCATATTCGTGGACGTGCACGGGCACCCCGAACTCCGCGGCATCGCGCATGTGGTCAATGTGGCCATGGGTCAGCACGATCGACTCCACATAGAAGTTGTGCTCGCTCGCAGCGCCGCTCATCACCTCATGGGCTCCGTGCCCCGGATCCACCACCGTTGCGGGCCTGCGTCCTTGCTCGTCGTGCGCGACCGACTCATCCGTGTTGATCAGCACGTAGCAATTGGTCTGGAAGGCGCCCGCCGGAAAGCCCAGCAGCTCGAAGGTGGGTGCGGGCAACCCTGCACCAGTGTTCTCGGAGTTCTTCATGCCCCCATCGTGTCAGAAAATAGTTTTCTTAGGGCATAATGGGAAAGGTTACGCAGGCCCGGTCCCCTGAACCCAGGCTCTGCGCGAATCGTCCATGATCACGCTGAAGATGATCACGCAGGAAGAAAGGCACCGGTTCAACACGTGAGTGAGAACACTGGGCGCAAGATGCCCAACGCGCAGCGCCGCGACGAGGCGCTGGATAACCTCGACAAGGCGATCAAAGCCCGCGAGCGCAAGGCTAAGCTCGCGCCGCTCGGCGTGATGGTGACCACCGTCGTGGTCCTGGCCGCGATCGTGGGCGGCATCTACTTCGCCAGCACCTACACGGGCTCCGATGACTCCGAGGATCAGACGGAAACCCAGGCTCAGGAGGAGCAGCAGTACCCGCCGCTGCCGGACGGCCCGATGAAGGCCTACCCGAAGCAGGTCAGCTGCGAGTACGAGGACGAGGGCGGCGCGGCCAAGCAGGTCGATAAGCCGGGCACCGAGAACATCCCGACCGATGGCCTGGTCAAGGTGAACCTGAAGACCACCGCCGGCGAGATCCCCATCGAGCTGGACCGCGGCACCTCCCCGTGCTCGGTGAACAGCTTCGAGTCGCTGGCCAAGCAGAACTACTTCGATAACACGGTCTGCCACCGCCACGTGAAGTCCGATCAGATGGGCATCCTGCAGTGCGGCGACCCGACCGGCAAGGGCACGGGCGGACCGGGCTACAAGTTCGGCGACGAATTCCCGCTCAACGGTGTGGCTGAGGGCGAGAGTCAGTCCCCGCTGACCTACCCGCGCGGCACCCTGGCAATGGCTAACTCCGGCCCGGACACCAACGGCTCCCAGTTCTTCCTCGTCACGAAGGACACCACGCTGCCACCGGCGTACAACGTCTTCGGCAAGATCAGCGACGAGGGTCTGGCCACCCTGGACAAGATCTACGACGCCGCCCCAGAGGGCGACGGCAAGCCGGCTGATGAGGTCAAGATCGAAAAGGCCACCGTCAGCTAGGTTCCTACTCCAGCTGCACAAAGCCCGGGTACCCCACGAGGGTGCCCGGGCTTCGTCGTTGCTCATTCACCGCGACGCGGTTAGCAGGAGCCTAACCGCCGGTGGTGACTCGGTAGACGTCGAAGACGCCCTCGATGTTGCGCAGCTGCCCCATCAGGTAGCCCAGCTGCTTGGTATCGGAGACCTCGAAGGTGAAACGGATCATCGCCACCCGGTCCTCCGAGGTGCGCGAGCTCGTCGCGATGATCGGCACCTTCTGCTCGCTGACCACTCGGGTGACTTCGGAGAGCAGGCCGTTGCGGTCCAGGCCCTCGATCTGGATGGTCACGAGGAACACGGCGTTCTGGAAGCTCTGAGCCCAGCCCACCTCGATGATTCGCTCCTGGTCCTGGTGCAGCTTCGGCGCGTTGGTGCAGTCCGTGCGGTGCACCGAGACTCCGCCACCCTTGGTGATGAATCCAAAGATCGCATCGCCCGGCACCGGGGTGCAGCACTTCGCCAGCTTCGCGGAAAAGTCCGCCTCTCCCTGCACGAGGATGCCGGAGCCGTCGCCACGGCCCTCCTGCGGGGTGTTCGCGATCCGGCTCGCCGGGTGGACGGGCACCTCGTTGGGCAGCATCGGGGGCGCATCGTCCTCGCCAGCGAGCTGATCCATGAGCTGGTTGACGACGTGACCGGCGGTGACGTCGTGGCGGCCGATGGCCGCATACAGGGCATCGAGGTCGTCGTACCCCAGGTCCGCAGCCAGGGCACGGACTGACTCGGGAGTGAACAGGCGCTGCACCGGCACGCCATTACGCTGCACCTCCGCGGCGAGCGCGTCGCGTCCGACCTCGACAGCCTCACCGCGACGTTCCTTGGCGAACCACTGTTTGATGCGGGCACGCGCCCGCGGAACAACGACGAAGCTCAGCCAGTCCTTGCTGGGTCCTGCCGACTGGTCCTTGGAGGTAAAGATCTCTACCTTGTCGCCGGTCTGCAGCTTGCTTTCCAATGCGACCAAGCGTCCGTTGACCTTCGCGCCGATGCAGCGGTGCCCGACCTCGGTGTGCACCGAGTAGGCGAAGTCCACGGGGGTTGCTCCCGCTGGCAGCGTGATGGCGTCGCCCTTGGGGGTGAACACGAAGATCTCGTCGGTGGAGAGGTCGTAGCGCAGCGAATCCAGGAACTCGTTCGGATCCGCCGCCTCCTTTTGCCAGTCCAACAGTTGGCGCATCCACGCCATCTGGTCCAGGTCCTCGCTGTTTCCGCTGTGGGTGCCCCGGGTCTCCTTGTAGCGCCAGTGCGCAGCAATGCCGTATTCGGCGTTGCGGTGCATCTCCAGGGTGCGGATCTGGATCTCCAGCGGCTTCGCGTCCGGGCCAAGCACGGTGGTGTGCAGCGACTTGTAGACGCCGAAGCGCGGGGAGCTGATGTAGTCCTTAAACCGGCCGGGCATGGGCTGGTACAAAGCGTGGACCGCGCCGACGGCGGCGTAACAGTCGCGGACGGTCCCTACGAGGATTCGGATCCCCACCAGGTCGAAGATCTCATCAAAATCGCGGCCTCGGACGATCATCTTCTGGTAGATCGACCAGTAGTGCTTCGGCCTGCCCACGACCTCGGCGTTGATACCGGTGTCCTGCATCGCGGACTCGATTTCATCCTTGACGCGGGCAATATACTGGTCGCGCTTGGGGGCTCGGTCCGCGACGATGCGGACGATCTCCTCGTACTTGCGCGGATACAGGATCGCAAAGGCGAGGTCCTCGAGTTCCCACTTGACGGTCGCCATCCCCAGTCGGTGCGCCAGCGGTGCGATGACCTCCAGCGTTTCGCGGGCCTTCTTCGCCTGCTTCTCGGGCGGCAAGAAGCGCATGGTCCGCATGTTGTGCAGCCGGTCGCAGACCTTGATGACCAGCACGCGGGGGTCGTGCGACATCGCCACGATCATCTTTCGGACGGTCTCGGCTTCCGCTGCGGAGCCGAGCGCCACCTTGTCCAACTTGGTGACACCGTCCACGAGGCGGGCAACCTCTTCGCCGAAATCGGCGGTGAGCTCCTCGAGTGAGTAGTCGGTGTCCTCCACCGTGTCATGCAGGAGTGCGGCCACCAGCGTGGTGGTGTCCATGCCGATCTCCGCGGCGATGGTCGCCACGGCGAGCGGGTGGGTAATGTACGGCTCCCCCGATTTGCGCATCACGCCGTCGTGCAGTCGCTCCGCGGTGTTATACGCCCGGTTGAGAACCTCAAGGTTCGCCTTCGGGTGGAACTTCCGGTGCACCACGATGAGTGGTGCCAACACAGGGTTCACCTTCGGGCGGGCGGTCCCCGTCAGGGTGCGCGCGATGCGCGCCGCCATCCACAGTGAACCCTTTTCGTTACTCATGATCGGTTCCTACGACATACAGCGGGATATCAGGGAAGCGCTGGCGACCGTCCAGCGCTTGTACCTCAAGTACTACCCCAAGGCCACAGACCGTCGCACCAGCTTTGTCAAGCAAGCTGCGAGCGGCCTGGAGGGTACCCCCGGTCGCCAGGACGTCGTCGAGCAGCAGTACCCGGCGGCCCCGCAGGTCCAGGCCGTCGGCTGGGATCTCTAGCGTGGCGGTGCCGTACTCCAGCAGATAGTTGGCCTGGTGAACCGGCGGCGGTAGTTTTCCACCCTTACGCACCGCGAGGATGCCGAGGCCCAGCTCGTAAGCCACGGCACTGCCAAGCAAGAAACCGCGCGCGTCGAGCCCTGCGATCAAGTCGGGTTCCATCTCGCGGGCAGCATCAGCCAAGGAGGAAACGACGGCTCGGAAGGACTCCGCGTCGGCGAGAGCCGGCGTGAGGTCCTCGAAAACGATGCCCTCGACGGGGAAGCCCGGAACGAGCCGAATGTGAGCAGCGAGTTGCTTTTGGGCGTACTTCTGGCGTTCGATCGCGCTCGGGTCGGAGAGAGTGAACTCTGATGCCTGGGTCATGGTTTTCGACTAATCTTTTAAGACTTCTTGGTGGGGGTGTCCGTTGGGCTGGTGGTTTCGGGGATGTGGTCGAGCTCGACCCACCGGTCCATGTTCCAGCTGAGCCCCACATTGCCCGGGTTATCCACGACGTTGTCCACGTTTTTCAGGGTGGCGATGGCTCGCGGCTCGGTGGTCAGCGGGATCGTCCACATTGCTTGCTGCAGTTCCTTCTCCGCCCGCAGGAGCTCCGGCAGCAGCGAAGCCTGGTTGGCCTTGCTGAACCCATTGCGGCCGAATCCGCTGAAGGTCGACAGCCGCGCGTCGTAGTCCTCCCCCAAAGTTCCATAATTCGCGGCGACAAGTGGCACCGCCTCTACGGTGATCCCGGCCTCCGCGCAGCTGTTCTTGATGCTCTCCACCTGCTTGGCGTAGCGCTCGTGTTCCTTGAGGTAGCCGATGCGCACGGTAGCTCCCTCGAGAGTCCCCTTTGCCGCCGGGATATCCCGGTTCATGTGGGCCCCGGAGAGTGCGCGCAAGCGGGGGTGCGTCGGCGTAGATGGTTGCACAACACGCAAACCGGTGGCTGTCACACGGTTGCGGGAGAACTCCGACACGGTCTTCACGAGGGCCTTGCGGTCGATGCAGGCGCTGAAGGCGTGCCGGGCGCCTTCGTCGGCGAAAATCCCGGTGTCGGCGAGGCTGAGGGTGTCCAATCGGTCGCTGGGCTGGCGGCTAATCGAGAACTTCTCGGACGCGATGCCAGCTGCGGCGAAATCCGTGTTTACGGGTGCATCGAGCACCGAAATCTGATGGTCCTCGGCGAGCTTCGACAGGTCTGCTCCCGGGCCCCATACGTAGATCGGCACCTGCGCGGGGCTATCCCCCGCCCATTCCGGGTTCTCCCGGAGCACCAACTGGCCTTGCTCCCCCTTCTCAGCGATTCGGTATGGGCCGAATGTCGGGACGGAGGCGGGGTCCGTCTTGGTAATGTCGAAGAGCTCTTGCCAGGCCTTGCCGAGGCGAGCCAAGTCCTCCTCCACCCCAGACTCGGTGGCTGCGGTGACTGATTCTACCTCGGCCCGCTTGGTGACGCTGTGGGCTGGAAGTACGGTTCCCGCGCTGAAAAGTTCGCGGTACCGCTGGCCGAACCCCGGTTTGAACACCACCCGGAAGCGGTCGGCCCCCGGGGCGCAGTAGAGTTCGGCGACCTGGTGATAGATCGGCAAATCGGAGGCGAAAAGATCGGCACGCTCGCTGGCCAGTTTTGTCAGCTGGAAGTCATCACACACGACCTTGTGCCCATCGGAGTACTTTGCCTTCGGGTTGATCTTGTAGTCGACGACTTCCTGGTGCTTCTCGCTCGGTGTGACCTCGACCAGATCCCGGTTGGGCAGCATTTGGCCCTCCGGCCCCGCGAGGAAGGCACCTGGATACAGGCGCGCGGAAAGCTTCGCCGCGTCAGTAGCCACCCCGACAGCCGACCCCGCGTTGGTGGTGGCCGGGGTGGTCGGAAGCTGGTAGCCGAACTGTGGTTCGGCGCGCCCCAACCCTCCGCCATCGCTCCCGCAGCCGGCCAGCAGAGCGCCAACGGCCAGGGTCGCTATTCCCGCGCGGAATCCGCGATGTTTGAACACTTCACGCCTCCTTGAGCGTCCGCTGGGATTCACCGCCATGCGAACACTCCCCAGGGTTTCCCCGAGTCTTTGAGCTTTCGCCAGCTACATTCCAGGTCGCCAGGATACCCCGCTGGTATCCGGGCCTGCGGCATCCGGTTGCTGTTCACGCCGGGTGCGAAGCCCAGCGTTCGGGCTCACGACGGTGCGGGTTCCCGCGCGGGGCGCATCCTCGGCGTCGTCAGCCGGTTCTTCGCCAGCACCTGCCCGTTCGCGAGCCTTGCGAACCTGCTCATCGTGCTCCTGGTACTTCTTCTGGCGCATCTTCAGGCTTACCAGCATGGGGGCAGCGAAGAAGATGGAGTTGAAGGTACCGCAGATCACGCCGATGAACTGCACGAGCGCGAGGTCCTTGAGGGTGCCCACGCCCATGAGCCACACGGCGATAACCAGCAGCGCGGCGATCGGCACCAGCGAGAAAATGGAGGTGTTGATGGAGCGCATCACCGTCTGGTTGATCGCGAGGTTGACCTGCTCCCCATATGTCGCGCGGTTCGAGTCGAATAGCCCCGCAGTGTTCTCCTGCACCTTGTCGAATACGACAACGGTGTCGTAGAGCGAGTAGGCCAGGATCGTCAGCAGGCCGATGACCGTCGCCGGAGAAACGTCGAGTCCCAGAAGGGAGTACAGGCCCGAGACGATGGTGAGGTCGATGAGCACACCGATGATCGCGGAGATCGCCATATCGCGCTCCATACGCAGCCCGATGTAGGCGAAGACAGCGAGCACGAACACGCCGAGTGCAAGCAGCATGCGCTGGGTGATGGACGAGCCCCAGGACTCGGAAACCGTGGAATCATTCACGGCGTCCTCGGAGGGCTGCCCCTGAGCATTCTCGGGCTTGAACTCCTCGAAGAGGGCAGTCCGGGCCTCGCGGATCTGCTCTTCGCTGAGCCGCTGGGAGTTGATCTCGATGACTCGAGAGTCTCCCGAACCGACGGTCTGAACCGCATTGGGCTCAACTCCCGTGGCCTCGGTGAAAACGCGCTCAACGTCATCCTGCTGGACGCTTGCGGTCGGCGGCATGCTGATGCGCGTACCGCCCTCGAAATCGATGCCGAGGTGAAAGCCCCGGAAGCCGATTGTCGCGATGCACACGACGAAGATGGCAATGAGAATCTGGTACGAGAGGCGCCGCTTCGCAACGAATGGGAAGTTGCCGGTGCCGTTGTACATCTGGCTCAACCAGGAGCCCTTGTCCTGTTCCTTCTGCTGCGCAGTGTCCACGCTGCTCATGTCGGTGTCCGTGCTGCTCATCGGGTCTCCTCCTCGGTCGAGCTGCTCTCTGTGGAGCCTCTCGTCGTTTTAACGTCCGCCGTGGCGGCAGCAAACTGTGGTCGGGTCGGCGAGTAGCCACGGGACTCCGCAAGGCGAAATGCCGGGCCCAGACCGTTGAACTTGCGGTTGGCGATGAAAGGCCTGCGGGACAACATGATGGTCAGAGGCGCGGTCAGCAGGAAGGCGACCAAGACGTCGACGACGGTGGTGAGCCCCAATGTGAACGCGAAGCCCTTGACGTCGCCGATGGCGAGGAAGTAAAGGATCACCGCTGCAATGAGGGACACGAAATTACCGGTGACGATCGTCCCGCGAGCCCGATCCCACGCGCGAGGCACGGCGGAACGGAAGGTCGAACCACCGAGGATCTCGTCCTTGATGCGCTCGAAGTAGACCACGAAGGAGTCAGCGGTGGTGCCGATACCGATGATCAGACCAGCAATGCCGGCCAGGTCCAGGCTGTAACCGATCCAACGACCCAGCAGAACGAGGAGACCGAAGACCGTCGCCACGCTGGTCACCAGCGAGAAGATGGCGATCAGGCCGAGTCCGCGGTAGTACCAAAGTGCGTACAGGGAGGCGAGCACGAGCCCCACGAGCCCGGCGATCAAGCCAGCGCGCAGGGAAGCCTCACCCATGGTTGGCGAGATCGTCGTCGCGGTGCCACCCGGCTCGCCGTTCTCGCCGACGAAGCTCAGCGGCAGCGCACCGTAGCGCAGGTTGTTGGCGAGGTCCTGCGCTTCCTTCTCAGTGAACTCGCCCGTGATCTGGGAAACCTCGCCTGGCGGGGTTGCGCCCTGAATCTGCGGGGCGGAAATGACCTGGGAGTCCAGGGTGATGGCGACCTGCTGATTCATCATGTCCTGGCCGAGCTTGTACCAGGTCTCGCCACCCGGGGTATCCTTGCCAGTCTTGAAACGGAACGTGATAGCCATCTGTGCGGACTGGGCGTCGAAACCACCGGTGATGGTGGAATTCGTATCGATCATGTCACCGGTCAAGCGGCGGGGCTTGTCCTTGTTCTCATCACCGATCAGCACCGGGGCAGGCCCCAGCACCATCGGCCCCTGCGGCGAACAGGTCACCAGCGGCTTGGCAGGATCGTCGGCACCAGAGAGCGGATCAGGTCCAGAGCAGTCGAGCAGCCCCGCTGCTGCGGATTGCGTATCCGGGTCCTCGGACTGGCGGTCCTTCAGCAGGATCTGAACCTGCTTGTCACGGCGCTTCTGCTCCTCGACGGAGTTCTTCGGCTCCGGTGGCTCCTTGGCCGTCACCGTTAGCTTGTCCGGGAGCCCCGGAGCATTCTGCTCCTTCATGGCCTTGAGGAGATCGTTCATCTTCTCCTGGGTGGCCTTCTTCTCTACGATGCCCGCCTCAACCCACCGGTTGGCCATGCCCTTGTAGACCTCTGCGAACTTCGGGGTCGTCGGCTGTGGCTGGGAGTTCGGGCGGAACAGCAGCTGGGAGGTCTGCCCCAGGGCACGGGCCTCGCTGGCGTCCTCACCCGGGACGGTGATCACGAGGTTATCGCCGTCGGTGACGACCTCGGCGCCGGAAACTCCCATGCCGTTGACGCGGGATTCCAGGATGCGGCGTGCCTGCTGCAGCTGGTCGGAGGTCGGGCGTTCGCCCTGCGGGGCGAGAGTTACTCGCGTTCCGCCCTGAAGTTCGATGCCGAGTTTTGGCGTAGCGGACTTATCGCCGGTGGTGAAAATGAGTCCGTAAACGGCGAGGAAAATAACGATGAAGACGAGCAGCGAGCGCTTCAACCACTTCTTTTGCGTGGGTTTCTGCTGCCGAGTTCGCGCTGTGGCCACAGTTGGGCTCCTGAGCTGTTAATCGGGATTAAATGAAAAGCTGGGAAAATATCTTAGTGCCTGCTGGAGACACAAAACATCTGGCACCCGGGTTCCTGTCTCCGGTCACCAGATGTCCAAGTCCGCGCGGGGTCTGCGTGCGCGTTCAGCGGGTCGCGCACCGACGCCTAGTTGCGGGACTCGCCGCCGGTGTTGGTACCACCGTCGACGTCGAAATCCGTGTTCTGGACGTCACCGTCCACCGTCTCGACCTGGTCATTCGGGCGGTTGCTCAGCTGCTCTTCCTGCTGCGAGCCGGGCTCCACGGAGGTCACGGCCTGCAGGACGGCGGCGCGGTCCCAGGTAGTCACCACCGCAGGGCTGATCTCCAGGTCAATGGAGGTATCACCCACGTGCGCCACACGCCCCTGGATGCCCGAGGTCATCTGGACGACCATGCCCGGCTGGAGGGAATCCTGGAATTCGCGGATCTGCTTCATGCGCTGGTTCTGCTTGCGGATCTGCAGCAGCGGCAAGGCGATGAACACGACAACGATCAGGATGAGTATCAAAGAATTCATAGTTTTCAGTGTCTCACATTCTTAGGTTTTTGCACGTAGCCGCCACCGTTCCTACCTCGGGTACTCGACGCCCGGGCCCTCGACGCTCTAGGCGTCGCGCCAGGCGCGGGACCGTCGGCGCTGCTCCCCAAGCGGCGCTACATGCCAGGTGCCTTCTCCGGTGGTTCCAAACCGACGTGGCGCCATGCTGCCGCGGTAGCAACCCTCCCCCGCGGCGTGCGGGCCACCATGCCTGCGCGCACGAGGAATGGTTCGCAGACCTCCTCGACTGTCGAGGGCTCCTCCCCAACCGCCAGCGCAAGGGTGTTCACTCCCACCGGTCCGCCGCCGTGGCCACGCACCAGCGCATCCAACACCCCGTTGTCGAGACGGTCGAGCCCCATCTCGTCGACGTCGAAGACCACGAGCGCCTGCCGGGCGATGTCCACGGTGATCTGGCCGTCGGCCTGCACGTCGGCATAATCTCGCACGCGGCGGAGCAGCCGGTTGGCGATACGCGGCGTGCCCCGCGAGCGGGAGGCGATCTCGGTAGCAGCGTCGTTATCGATTTCTACTCCGAGGATCCCGGCGGCGCGGGTGACCACCCGGGTGAGCTCGGGGGTGTCGTAGAACTCCATCTGAGCGGTGAAACCGAAGCGGTCACGGAGCGGACCCGTGAGCATGCCAGCCCGGGTCGTCGCGCCAACAAGGGTGAATGGGGCAATCTCGATGGGGATCGACGTTGCTCCCGGCCCTTTACCGACGATGACGTCGATGCGGAAGTCTTCCATCGCCATGTAGAGCATCTCTTCGGCGGGGCGCGCCATGCGGTGGATCTCGTCGATGAAGAGCACGTCGCCCTCCATGAGGTTCGACAACATGGCAGCCAGATCCCCTGCCCGCTCGAGAGCAGGGCCCGAGGTCATGCGCAGAGAGGAACCGAGCTCCTGGGCGATGATCATCGCCATCGTCGTCTTACCTAGCCCTGGCGGGCCCGCAAGCAGCACGTGATCGGGCGCAACACCACGGCTGCGGGCCCCGCCAAGCACGAGCTCAAGCTGCTGGCGCACCTTGGGCTGGCCGATGAACTCCTTCAGGCTCTTCGGGCGCAGCGAGCTATCGAACTCGGTATCTCCGGGGATCTGTGCACCGGAGAGCTCGCTGTTCGGCGCTTGCCCCGCGGGCTGATTGCCGGGCTCAGGGCGTGGGGTAGGCAGCGACGAACCCGGCAATTCGAATTCGGTGCGTTCGATGTCTGACATTGGTGCGTCCTTTGCCTGCGTGGTCTGCTGCTGTGAATCCTAGGTGCTGTGTGGCCCTCGCGCGATTAACGCTTTTGACCACTCAGCCGCTGCAGGGCCTCACGCAGCACTGCCGAAGGGTCGGCGGTTCCGTCCTGCTCCTCAAGAATATTCTTCACAGCCGTAGCAGCCTTGGATTCAGTGAAGCCGAGGCCGACGAGCGCCTCCACGACCTGCGGCTGCAACGCCGTGTCGGTGCCGTTCGCTGCGATATCTCCAATGGTTGCCTGGTCGCTCGTAGCTTCCGGAGCCGGAAACTTGCCCTTGAGATCCACGGCCATGCGTTCGGCCAGCCGCTTGCCCACCCCAGGAGCCTGCTGCAGGGTCTTGGTATCCCCCTCCTCGACAGCCCGAGCGATGTCCACGGGCTGCAGCACGCTCATCACTCCCATGGCGAGGCGGGCGCCTACGCCGGAGACCTTCTGCAGGATTCCGAAAGTTTCGCGCTGTTCGGGAGTCGAGAAAGCATAGAGCGTGTGCGCGTCGTCCCGGACCACGAGGCTGGTGAGGACGAAGGCCTGCTCGCCGCGACGCAACGTGGCGAGGGTATCGCCTGTGGCGAGGCAGCGGTACCCCACCCCGGCGCATTCGATCACTACATAATCCAGGCCCTTATCGATCACGTCGCCGCGCAGCGAGGAAATCATGTCGAACTCATCATCCTTCTGTTGTGTTTTTCTATCCCAGGCGCCTCAGGCGCGCAGGAATTGATTCATCGGTCCCCGCCAGCAGTGGCAGACCGCCAGCGCGAGCGCATCGGCGGCATCCGCGGGCTTGGGGGCCTCTGAGAGCCCCAGAATGCGGGTGATCATCTTGGTCATCTGAGCCTTATCGGCCCGGCCGTTGCCGCTGATCGACTTCTTCACCTCACTGGGCGTGTAGCTCTCCACGGCCAATCCGTGCTCCGCCGCGGCGAGCATCAGCACCCCGGAGGCATGAGCCGTATTCATGACTGTCGAGACGTTTGAGCGTTCGAAAACCCGCTCGATCGCGACCACATCCGGAGAGTAGTCAGCGATCCACTCGCTCACGGCGCGGTATAGCCGCTGGAGTCGCTGCTCCAGCGGGACATGGGACTCGGTGCGAACCACTCCGACGGCGACGGGGAACACTGCGCGGCCTTTGCCGGCTTGTACGACGGAAAGCCCACAGCGGGTCAGACCAGGGTCGATTCCCATGACGCGTTTGCCCACCATCGATTCGGTCCGCCGAAATCCAGTGGGCGAACCCCACCCTCCCGCCGACCGGGAGGCGCGGCCGAGGGCCTCCTGATCCGACTCTCCGGGGGCCCCATCCGGCACTGCATTAGACCTCGCACTCATGATAAATACCGAATATAGCACACATGATCGAAATCGACGTCAGCTCGGAGCAACCCGTCATGCGGCCGGGCAGCCACCCCAGCCCCTTGGGCGGGCCAGGCACGTACCGCCCCGTAGGTAGGCCGATTAGTCCTCGGCGAGTTCGGCCGCAACCTCGTCGGAGACGGACATGTTGGTGTAGATCTCCTGGACATCGTCGACGTCGTCGAGAGCATCGATGAGGTTAGCGACCTTGCGGGCCAACTCCGCGTCCGCCGGGACCTCCAGATTGGAGCGATAGACCTGCTCGACGGAGTCGTACTCGATCTCCGCTTCCTTCAGCGCCTCGCGGACGGCCATGAGGTCCGAAATATCGCAGAGCACCTCGAACTGCTCGCCGTGGTCCTTGACCTCTTCGGCGCCGGCGTCGAGGACAGCCAACAGCAGGTCGTCCTCGGTCAGCTCCCCCTTATCGAGAAGCGCCTGACCCTTGCGCTCAAACTGGTAGGACACGGAGCCGGCATCCGCCATGTTGCCGCCGTTCTTCGTCATCGCAGTGCGGACGTCGGTGGCAGCGCGGTTGCGGTTATCGGTCAGACACTCGATGAGCATCGCAACGCCGCCCGGGCCGTAGCCCTCGTACATGATGGTCTCCCAGTCGGAGCCACCAGCTTCCTCGCCGGAGCCACGCTTGCGGGCCCGCTCGATGTTGTCGTTGGGGACGGAGGACTTCTTGGCCTTGGTGATGGCGTCCTGGAGCGTCGGGTTGGCGTCCGGGTCGCCGCCACCCATGCGCGCCGCAACCTCGATATTCTTCACCAGGCGGGCGAATTCCTTGCCACGCTTGGCGTCGATTGCTGCCTTCTTACGCTTCGTGGTCTCCCACTTTGAATGGCCTGCCATCGTCCTCTTCCTACTAGCCGAATAATTCCTTCAAACTGCGATGCAGTTTTTCGCGCCTACCAGCTTACTACGCGCCTCCGGCGGGTTTTCTTTAGAACCACTGGTCCGCGCGTCCCAAGAAGGCCTTAACGCGCTTCTCGTCGTGGGTAGTTGTTCGGGAAGGTGCGTTTCTTGGACGCAAAAACCGCCGTGCTTTTCGGCACGGCGGTTCTGATACTGCATCGAGGCTGCAACCCCCGCGTGGTAAGGGTGCGGGGGCGAGTGTTACTTCCCTTCGAAGCCCTTGAGTGGGACAGCCAGGCGGTCGCCCACGATCCTTCGGGTCAGCCCCTCCTGGGTCACGACGGCGACCAATTCCCCGGCCTGGTTGAAGATGCGGCCGTGGGTAATGGCACGCCCCGCGTGCGCCGACGGACTGACCTGGTCGTAAAGGAGCCATTCATCGGCGCGGAACGGTCGCAGGAACCACATCGCGTGGTCGAGGGAAGCCTCCTGGTACTGCTCGCCGCGGTGCGGAACAAGGGCGGAGGACAGCAGCGTCATGTCAGACATATATGCCAGCGTGCAGACGTGGAAGGTCTCGTCATCCGGGAGTCTGGCCTTCGACTTGAACCAGACGACCTGCTGGGAGGCCGCATACTTATTCGGCTCGAAGTCCCCATCCGGCACCACCCGCAGATCCCACTCGCGCCACTCATCAAACAGCGCCTTGCGCACCGGCGGCAGCTCCTCGCGGTTGACCACGACGTCCTCTGGCGGCACCACCCGGCGCATCTCGTCGGAGTGTTCCGGCCCCTCATCAGTGCGGACGTGGAAGCTGGCCTGCATGATGAAGATCGGCTTGCCGTGTTGAACCGCCTTCACCTGCCGGGAGCAGAATGACCTACCGTCGCGGATGCGCTCCACAATGTACAGCGTGGGCTCTTCGGATCGCCCGGGGGCAACAAAATACCCGTGCAGGGAATGCACCTGGTACTCCGCGCCCACGGTGCGGGTCGCAGCGACGAGGCATTGGGCCGCCACCTGCCCGCCGAACGTTCGGCTCAGGCTCGAGGGAATCACGCGTCCCCGGAAGATATCCCCGTCGATCTTCTCAAGATCGAGAACGTCGAGGATGCGGGGGTGGTCGGCAAACGAGGAGGAGACCATGGGGAATTACCAGCCGCGCTCTGCGAGGCGGTGGGACACCGGCAGCTCGTCGACGTTGATGCCGACCATGGCCTCACCCAGGCCACGGGAAACGTCCGCGATCACCTTCGGGTCCTGGTAGTTCTGCGTTGCCTTAACGATGGCTGCGGCACGCTGAGCCGGGTTACCGGACTTGAAGATACCCGAGCCGACGAACACGCCCTCAGCACCGAGGTGCATCATCATCGCGGCGTCAGCGGGGGTGGCGATGCCACCGGCGGTGAACAGGGTGACTGGGAGCTTGCCGTTGCGCGCAACCTCAACGACGAGCTCGTACGGTGCGGCCAGTTCCTTGGCGGCGACGTAGAGCTCATCCTCGGCCATGTTGCTCAGGCGGTTGATCTCGGCGCGGATGGTGCGCATGTGGGTCACAGCGTTGGACACATCGCCGGTGCCGGCCTCACCCTTGGAGCGGATCATGGCTGCGCCTTCGTTGATACGGCGCAGGGCCTCGCCCAGGTTGGTGGCGCCACACACGAATGGGGTCTCGAAGTCGAACTTGTCGATGTGGTTTTTGTAGTCGGCCGGGCTCAGTACCTCGGACTCGTCGATGAAGTCCACGCCGAGAGCTTCGAGCACCTCTGCCTCGACGAAGTGGCCGATACGAGCCTTGGCCATGACCGGGATCTCGACGGCGTCGATGATGCCTGCGATCATGTCCGGGTCGGACATGCGGGACACGCCACCCTGTGCGCGGATATCAGCCGGAACGCGCTCCAGTGCCATGACAGCGGAGGCTCCTGCGTCCTCGGCGATCTTGGCCTGCTCTGGGGTGACGACGTCCATGATGACGCCGCCCTTCAGCTTGTCGGCAAAACCGCGCTTAACGCGCGCGGAACCGGTGGTGATGGACGCGTCCGCCGCAGCGGTCTTGGATGCCTTGCTCACGTAGTTATTCCCGTCTCTTCGTGGCTGGGCGTGTTAACTCCTACTCGCCTCAGCCCTCGGATTCACCTCGCGGTGGTCCCTCGGGAGCGCGATTTTGAGGCCGCCAACACGTTCCAGCTCGTTGGTGTTTTAGGCCACTAGTCTAACCTGTCTAGTTCTGACCCGTCTAACAGGGCTAGGTTCACGCCACGTGATCGGTCGTGGCGGCCTCGTAATACTCGGGCAGAGGTGCGAAACCGGCCAGCTTAAAGGCCCGAATGCTTGCCCGAGAACGAAGCTGGCGGGTGTCGCACACGGCGTCGTTATAGAAGCGGGAGGCCAGGTCAACGCGCGTGGAGGCGGCGATGAACGCCGGGTGCTCAATAACGGTGGCATCCAGTGCCGCTAACAGGCTGTTTTCCGCCTCCGAGTGCGCCCCCATATCGGTCGCCTGCAGGGGCACCCGGGACACCCGATCCGCCTGCTTCTTCAAATCTGGCCGCAGCGTGGCTATCAACATCGCGCGAGCATGCAGCGCGCCCTCCAGAGTGAGTCGGGCGCTATCAGTGCGGATGTGCAGGCGGTTGAGGCGAGCGGCGGTGAAATAGGCCCACAGGCCGAGCACCGCCAAAACAGCCAATACGGCGATTAGTACAACGAGCCAGGTCGGTATCGCGATCACGAACAGGTCACCTTCCGTCCCTTGAGCGTGGCTG
>NZ_JASLIP010000043.1 GCF_030152825.1 Corynebacterium sp. | reverse complement strand
ACACTAAACCGCCGAGGCGCCAGGTTGCAAGCAATTTCAGCAAAGCCAATTGCGTTAACTAGACAATGCTGTCTACACTCTGTTGTGATCCACCCCCCAGAATCTCGCAATCCCCTCACGGTGGGATTAGCTTGGTGGGTGAAGAATATGCACTTAGAACCAACGATTGGACCCTGAATAAAAGTGTCAGACGCAGCAAAGACCACTCGTCCGCTCCGCATCGCGGTCATCGGATCCGGCCCAGCCGGCATTTATGCATCCAACGCCCTCGCCAAGGCCACCATCCCGGAGGCTAGCGGAGACGTCGCCTTCGACGGCGTGAGCGTGGACATCTTCGAGCGCATGCCAGCCCCATTCGGGCTCATCCGCTACGGCGTCGCACCCGACCACCCCCGTATCAAGGGCATTATCCGCTCCCTGCACCGCGTCCTCGACCAGCCGCAGATCCGCCTGTTCGGCAACGTCAACATCGGCGAGGATGTCACCCTCGAGGAACTCAAGCAGCACTACGACTCCGTCATCTACGCCACCGGCGCGACCAAGGACCGCGACCTCAACCTGCCGGGCGCAGAAGCCTCCCACGGTGGCGCTGAGTTCGTCGGCTTCTACGACGCCAACCCGAAGTTCTCCGAGGACTGGAACCTGGACGCCGAGTCCGTCGCCGTCATCGGCGTGGGCAACGTCGGCCTCGACGTCGCGCGCGTCATCGCGAAGACCGGCGACGAGCTGCTCACCACCGAAATCCCGGACAACGTCTACGAGTCCCTGAAGAAGAACAAGGCCAAGGAGGTCCACCTCTTCGGCCGTCGCGGCCCCGCCCAGGCGAAGTTCACCCCACTGGAGCTGAAGGAGCTCAGCTACTCCGACAACATCCAGGTCATCGTCGACCCGGAGGACATCCAGTACGACGCCGCCTCCGAGGAGGCCCGCCGCGGCTCCAAGATCACCGACATGGTCTGCTCCCTGCTGGAGCAGTACGCCATCGCCGACCCGGGCGAGGAGCCGCACCGCGTCTACATCCACTTCTTCGAGTCTCCGAAGGAGATCAAGACGGACGCTGAGGGCAATGTCACCGCCCTGGTCACCGAGCGCACGAAGCTCAACGGCGACGGCTCCGTCTCCACCACCGGCGAGACCCGCGAGTGGCCGGTCAGCGCGGTCTACCGCACCGTCGGCTACAAGTCCGACCAGCAGGCCGACCTGCCGTGGGACGAGAAGGAGAACGTCCTGCCGAACGTCGGCGGCCGCGTCCTCGCCGAAGGCCCCACCGCGGACGGCATCGCGGGCGTGCCGGGCAGCGCTGACCCGGAGGCGGAGAAGCGCGAGACCCTGCCGGGCGTGTACGCCACCGGCTGGATCCGCCGCGGCCCCGTCGGCCTGATCGGTAACACCAAGGGTGACGCCAACGAGGCCGTCGATAACCTCCTGACCGACATCGCAAAGGGCATCGGCTTCCAGCCGGCCAAGCCGGAGCTGGAGAGTGTTGAGGAGCTGCTGCGCTCCAAGAACATCTCCTGGACCGACTGGGAGGGCTGGTACGCCCTGGATAAGCACGAGCGCGAACTCGGCGAGGCCGAGGGCCGCGAGCGCAAGAAGGTCCGCGAGTGGAACGAGATGCACCACCACTCCAAGTACACCGGGGAGTAAGCATCCCCCTAGTCGGAGCGGCAGCAAAGGCCGCACCGACCGCACCCCCACGCACACGGGGAGAGCCCAGGCCCAGTATTTAGCAAAAACTAACATTTCTACTGCAAAGGCACAGCTCTACCCCCGTTTTGCGTGGGGCTTTCCTTTCCCCTTCAGAGCCCTTGTGGCTTAGGTAACATGCGATTCATGACTCTGGAAAACGACGCCGTAGAAGAAGGCCCAAAGGTCTACATCACCGGACGAACCCTGCTGTCCATGCCTGCGTACCAGGTCCACGCCCTCTACAAGCTGCGGGTGGACGTCTTCGTTAACGAACAGCGCGCCGCATTCCCGGAGATCGACGACCAGGACGCCCTACCGGAGACCCACCACCTGCTGGCCTACGTCCACCCCGGCAGCGGCCCGGACTACCCGTGGGGCACCGCCGACCCCGGCTCCCCCATGCGGCTCGCGGGCACCGTGCGCGTCTTCGGACCACCGGAAGAGCAGCACATCGGCCGCCTCTGCGTCCACCCGGACCTGCGCGGCTACGGGATCGCGCACAACCTTGTCGCACGCTCCCTGGAGGTCGTCCGCGAGCGCGCGGCAGCCCTGGACCCCACGACCCAGAAGGCGGTCGTGAAGATCGAAGCACAGAGCCACTCTGTGCCCTTCTACGAGGGCTACGGTTTCGCCACCGTGGGCGAGCCCTTCGACGTCGAGGGCATCGATCACGTGGAGATGCAGCTCGAGCTCGACTAGCCGGCGGCTAGCACTCCCCGCAGGTCACCGCCGGGTCGGCCGCGCAGTCCTCGCACAGCAGGATCTGTTCGCGGCACTCGGAGTTCTCGCAATTGTGGAAGGTATTCGTCGCCGCCCCGCAGTTCTTGCAGAAGCCGAGCTGCTTCGCATCCTCGGAGAACTCCATGTGCATGCGCTTGTCGAAGACGTACAGTGAGCCCTCCCAGAGGCCCTTATCCCCGTACTTCTCGCCGTAGCGGACGATGCCGCCGTCGATCTGATAAACCTCCTCGAAGCCGCGGTTCTTCATCAGCGCGCTGAGGACCTCGCACCGGATCCCGCCCGTGCAGTAGCTAACGACCGGCTTGTCCTTCATCCAGTCGTACTTGCCGCTCTCCAGTTCCTTGATGAAGTCGTGGGTGGTCTCCACGTCAGGGACGACGGCGTTCTTGAACCGGCCGATTTCGGCCTCCATCGCGTTGCGTCCGTCGAAGAAGACGACGTCGTCGCCGCGCTCCTCGACCAGCTTGTTGACCTCTTCCGGCTTCAGGTGGGTCCCTCCCCCGATGACGCCGTTCTCATCCACCTTCAGCTCGCCCGGCGCGCCGAAGGCGACGATCTCTTCGCGCACCTTGACGGACAGGCGCGGGAAGTCCTCGGCCCCGCCCTGCGACCACTTGAACTCCATGCCCTTGAAGCCGGGGTATTCGCGGGTGCGGCGCGCGTACTGCTTGCAGGCGTGCAGGGAGCCGCCCACGGTGCCGTTGATGCCGTGTTCGGAGATGAGGATGCGCCCGGTCAGGCCGAGGTTTTCGCAGAGCTGCTTCTGCCACAGCATGATCGCCGTGGGGTCCGCGATGGGCGTGAACCAGTAGTACAGCAGGATGCGGGATTCTTTGAGGTCGGTCGCGCTAACAGCCATGCCTCAAAGTGTAGCCCCACCAGCGGGGACGCCCTAAACCGCCGGGAGCTGCACCAACGGTGCCGGGCTAGTCCACCGCGGGCTGCTCGCCCGTCGGCAGGTCGGCCTCATCCTCGGTCGAGTTGCTGGCGTCCTCGGCAGTCGCGCGGTCCTCGTGGGTGGCCTCCGCTGCCCGCATTTTGATGGCCCCGGCGGCATCGGCGGCGCGGTCGCGGGCGTCCTCGATCGTCTCCGCGGTGGAGACGGCCACGCCCATGCGGCGTCGGCTGTAGCCGACCGGCTTTCCGAAGAGGCGGACCTTCGTCTCCGGGACGGCGAGCGCCTCGGCCAGGCCGTGATACTCCACCGCAGCACCTTCCGGCAGGTCCTCGCAGAGGATCACGGCGGAGGCTCCCGGAGAGATCAGCGTGGTGTCGATCGGCAGGCCCAGCACGGCGCGGGCGTGCAGCTCGAACTCGCTGCAGCGCTGCGTGCCGATGGTCACCATGCCCGTGTCGTGCGGCCGCGGGGAGACCTCGGAGAAGTACACATCATCACCCTTGATGAACAGCTCCACGCCGAACACTCCCCGGCCGCCCAGGGCGTTGGTCACGCGTGCCGCCACCGAGCGGGCATTATCCAGCGCGGAATCCCCCATCGTCGCCGGCTGCCAGGACTCCACGTACTTGCCGAGGTCCTGGCGGTGGCCGATGGGCTCGCAGAACCACGTGGCGGGCTGGCCGCTAACCGGGTCGATGCTGCGCACCGTGAGCAGGGTGATCTCGTAGTCGAAAGGGACGAACTGCTCGACGATGACCTTCTCGCAGTTCACGCGCACGTCAGAGAGCGCGAAGTCCCAGGCGGCGTCGAGCTCGTCCGCGCTGGCCACGTAGCTCTGGCCGCGCCCCGCGGAGGACACGACTGGCTTGACCACGCACGGGAAACCAATCTCCTCGGCCGCGGCGTGCAGCTCCTCCGGGGTGGCTGCGAAGCGGTGCACGCCCGTGGGGATACCCAGCTCCTCGCTGACCATCGTGCGGATCTTCTCGCGGTCCATCGTCAGCTGCGCGGCTCGCGCCGTCGGGGCGACGGTGACGGTCCCCTCGGCTTCCAGCTCGGCGAGGACGTCCACCGCCAGCGCCTCGATTTCCGGGACCACGATGTGCGGGCGGACCTCGGTGATGAGTTCGCACAGCGCGTCGCCGTCCATGAGATCCATGACGTGCGCGTGATTGGCCACGTTGTGTGCGGGCGCGCCCTGGTAGCGGTCCACGGCGTGCACCTCCACGCCGAACCGCTGGAGGGCGATGGTCAGCTCGCGGCCGAGCTCCCCGGCTCCCAGGATCATGACGACTGTCGCGCAGTCACTATTGGGGGTGCCGATCGCTTGTGGGGTGTACATGAAGCGCAATTCTAGCTGGCAACGCGGGCGCGTCTAATCCGCTTTCGTGATCCTCAGGCACCCGGGTAGCGATCCCGGGGCTTAAGAACTGCGCAGACGCAACCCCAGACCCGGGCACCGTGCACAAGTGGCTTTGGCGTTCTGAGGTGCCCATAATGGAGCCATGAGCTCGCAGTTTTCCAACCCCCAGCCCACCCCCGATTCAGCCTCCGGCGCCGGCCAGTTCTCCTGTTCCCGCCGCAGCCTGCTGCGCGGTGCGGCGCTGGCCACGGCGGCCACGGCCGCGGGCGCGCTGCTCGCGGCCTGCGCGGGCGAGGAAACCGTAGCGAAGGCCGCGAAGGCGGATATCCCGGTCGGCGGGGCAAAGATCATCGATAACTGGATCATCGCGCAGCCGGAGAAGGATAAGTTCATGGCCTACTCCACCGAGTGCCCCCACGCCCGCGGCCGCATCGACGAGATCGCCGAGCAGGACGGCATGACCGTCGCGATCTGCCCGAAGCACGGCTCGGTCTTCGACACCGCCACCGGCGATGTGGTGGAGGGCCCCTCCCGCGACCCGATGGCCCTGGCCCGCGACGTTCAGGTCAACGAGGACGCCGTCGAGGTCATCAATTAGTCGCGTTCCCTCCCAGGAGCCGTGGCGCCGGCGCTTTAGTCCTGCGCGATGACGATCGAGCGGTCGCTCACCGCGTCCGCCACCCGCTGGTCGTGGCAGGTCCACAGCACCGCGGGCTTCCGATCCAGGCGCACGAAGGCGTCGATGCCCTCCAACAGCTTGCGGTGGCCCTCCACGTCCAGGCCCACCGTGGGCTCGTCGAGCAGCAGGACGTCCGGCTGGCCGGCCATCGTCGCAGCCACCAGCACCAACCGGCGGTCGGAGGTGGGAACGTCCAGGGGGTGCTCCTCGGCCCATTTCTCCAGGCCGAAGATTTCCAGCGCCTCCCGGTCGCCGGCGACCTCGTCGATCACGCGACGGTAGAGGAAGGACTGGTCCAGCGCGGTGGGCGCCCAGCCGCAGCGGCCGGCCGTGATGTTGCCCTCGTAGTCCACCAGGCCAAGTGCCGCCAGCATCAGGGAGGTCTTGCCGCAGCCATTGGGCCCGGCGATGTGGGTGACCTGGCCTGCCGGAGCGTCCACCGTAAACGGCCCCAGGCCACGGACCCGGACGTCCCGGGCGGACAGCGCGATCCGCTGCGTGGCGACGTCCTCGTCACTGGCGTGACCACTGACCTCGTCGTCGCTGGTACGGGGCGGAAAACTCGGCAGGTCGAACTCCGGAATCGGCCGCTGACGCAGCTCGCCGTCGGAGAGCTGGAACTGCTGGGTGGCAGCCTCCGAGACCGCGGACGGGCGGCGATCGTAGACGGTGACCTCGCCGGGATAGGCGTCCAGCACCTCGGCGAGCTGGTTGACCGCGGCCGTATCCAGCCCATCCAACGGGCAGTCGAGAACCAGGGCGCCGGGGCGGGTCAGCAGCGCCTGGGCGATCGCCATGCGGCGGGTCTGCCCGGTGGACAGCCGCATCGGGTCCTGCGCCGCGACGTGCTGCAGGCCCCAGGTCTGCAGGGCCTGATCCACGCGGGGGCGCATCTGCTCCCGTGGCACGCCCTGCTGCTCCATGCCGAAGGCCAACTCCTCGGCCACCGTGGCGCGCAGCAGCGAGATGTGGGCGGAAGCGTTGTTCCCCACCCACGCGGCCCCAGTGGCCTCCGCGGTCTGCCAGGCGTGATCCGAGAGTCCATCGCCCCAGATAAAGCGGGTCACTGGCATGGCGTTAGCTCACTCCAATCCACACGATGGCCACGCAGGTGGCGGCGATCAACACCCAGCGCAGGGCGCGCTGACCGGCCGGGTTAGCCACGGGGTTGAGCACGGTGCGCGGGCCGGGTTCCCCGATCCCGGTGCGCTGCAGGGGCCGGGCGCGCTGTGCGGCGTCGTCCACCAGCCCCACGATCAGGGGCATCACGAAATTCAGCTTCCCGCGCACCCCGGCGGTGTTAACCCCCCGGACGGTAAACATCTGATTCAGGGTCTCCACCCGGGCACGGGCCATCGGGTACAGCCGGATGGTGGAGCCCACGACGTAGACGATTTTGGCGGGGAACTGCTCCTGCATCGCCCGCATCAACCGGTCCCCGTCCACGAAGGAACCGAGGGTCAGGCCAATCGCCGCGGCTCCAAAGAGGCGCAGGGAAAGCAAGCCCGCAAGCTGCATGCCGTCGGAGGTCAGCGGGCCGAAGACCGAGTGCTGACCAAACGGGGCATGCATCAAAAACAGGCCCACGGTAGTCGGGACCGCCAGCAGCACCGCCGCGAACAGCGGGCCACGAGCGGGCCGAGAGAACACCGCGAGCAGGGTGGCAAGAACCAACGCGGTGACCGAGACAAGCAGCTTGTGGGCCAGCAACACCACGACCACCGCGCAGATGGCGGCGGTTAGCGGCGTATAGGGGTGAAGTTTTCTCACTTGCTTTCGGGGCTGAAGGTCAGGCGGGTGCGCTTCGGCAGCCAGCGCAGCACCAGCCACACGATGGTGAAGACGATGGGCTTATCGATCGGATCGGAGGTCCAGGACTGCAGGAATACGGCAGTCAGCTGGTCGAAGCCCAAGCTGCGGTAGGCCGTAACCAGCAGGCCCGTTCCGGTACCCGCGGTGCCACCGAAGATGAAGGAGGCCACCGGCGCGGAGAGCAAAGCCGTGATGAAACCGACCACGAGGCCTGCCCCGCCCACGCGCCACCACGCGCCGACGAAGAGCTTGCGCAGCAGACCGGAGGCCACTCCGACGAAGGCATAGGCCGCCGCAAAGGGCACGACGGTCGGGTTGAAGGTGCCCCACACCAGGGAGCTCAGCACACCGGTGACCAGGCCCGCCCAGGGGCCGGCGAGCGCGCCGACCAACACGGTGCCGATGGAGTCCATGTACAGCGGCAGCGGCAGACCCATGGTGCCGATGACCTGGCCGGTGATGATGTTCAGCGCCAGAGCGACTGGGATCAGCGAGAGGGTGCGCACCGGCAGCTGCGGCACGACTGCGATCAGGGCGAGGATCGCTGGGACGAGGAATCCCACGAGCGCGATCGTGGAGCTGCGGGAGTCAGCCAGCGACTCCCAGTTCGAGTCCGTGGGCTGGGAGATGACGAGGGTCAACCACGTCGCGGCGATGATGAGAACCGCCAGGCCAAGGAGGCTTTTTTGCATGCGTGACATAGCTATTCCAAATAGGGTTGAAGTGATCCCCGAAAAGCCTATGTCACCTCGGCGCGGGAAACGTAGAAAGTTGCCCAACATCGTTGTCGATGGACTTAAGTGTCGTCAAATGATCACGCCGGGCTTGCCGGGCGGCCGGGCGGGGTGAATGCCGCGTTCAACCTGACTGGTCGAGCACTGTTTCTTACACAGCAGTTGACAGACCAAGTTGTCTAGTGTTTCATATCACTCAACGCACAACGGTTCGCCGCGAGCACCTGCCGACCCCTGGAGCCCCGGACACGGTCGGTAGGAACCGTTGGTTTTGCCTGAGATATCTGCCTAGCCACCACTCTGTGGGCCACCACCGCCACAGCTGCTAGGGCATATCACCCGGGGTTTCATGCTTTCTTGCGCCTTCGGGTTGGGCACGACCGCTGTGTGAGTCACCAACACCAACCACGAAGAAGGAAAACATGACTTTCCACGCAACCACCGCCGGGGTCCCACGCATCGGACCTGATCGCGAGCTCAAGAAGGCGCTCGAGGCCTACTGGCGCGACTCCGCCACCGGCCGCGACCTCGCCGGCACCGCCACCCGCCTGGTCAACGACTACACCGACGGCCTGGTCAACGAGGGCCTCGACTCCGCTCCCTTCCAGGGTCGCTCCTACTACGACGCCATCCTCGACACCTCCGCGATCCTCGGCGCACTGCCGGAGCGCGTCGCCGAGATCAGCGACCACGAGAACGATGGCCTGCCGCAGTTCATCGACCGCCTCTTCGCCGCCGCCCGTGGCACCGCCGAGCTGCCGGCCTCCGCGATGACCAAGTGGTTCGACACCAACTACCACTACATCGTCCCGGAGCTGTCCGCTGACCAGGAGTTCCGCCTCGAGGACAGCGCCTGGCTCGACGACATCCGCGACCAGGTCAACCGCCACGGCGACAAGGTCCGCCCGGTCCTCGTCGGCCCGTTCACCTACCTGGCGCTGGCCCGCTCCACCGACGGCTCCAACCCACTGGAGCACCTGGAGTCCCTCTTCGAGACCTACGGCCGCCTGCTGCCGCGCATCGCTAACCGGGGGGTCACCTGGCTGCAGCTCGACGAGCCTTCCCTGGTCACCGACGTCGACCCGGCCACCCTCTCCCGCGTCAAGGCTGGCTACAAGAAGCTCACCAAGGTCGCCCACGACGCCGGCCTGAAGCTGCTGGTCCAGACGTACTACGGCGACGCCGACCAGGCCATCAAGACCCTCAGCGGCCTGGGCATCGACGCCTTCGGAGCCGACCTCGTCGCTGGTGGCAAGGAGCTGCCGAGCTGGACCGGCGAGGAGCTGCTGGTCGCCGGCGTCGTCGATGGCCGCAACATCTGGCGCACCGACCTGGACGCCGCCCTGGAGACCCTGAAGGCACTGGCCGAGCGCGGCCCGGTCGCCGTCTCCACCTCCGCGTCCCTGCTGCACGTGCCGTACACCCTGGCCCGCGAGACCACCCTGGGCGACGAGCTGCGCAGCTGGCTGGCATTCGGCGAGGAGAAGATCCGCGAGGTTGCCCTGCTCTCCCGCGTCCTGCGCGGCGAGGGCACCGAGGCCGACGAGAAGGCGCTGGCCGAGGCCCGCGAGGCCGTTCAGTCCCGCGCGACTTCCAAGCTGACCCACAACGACGAGGTCCGCGAGCGCACCGCCAAGATCACCGAGGAGAACCGCCACCGCGGTGACATCGAGGAGCGCCGCAAGGCTCAGCAGGAGGAGCTGAACCTCCCGCCGCTGCCGACCACCACGATCGGCTCCTTCCCGCAGACCACCCAGATCCGCCAGGCGCGCGCGAAACTGCGCAAGGGCGAGATCACCGAGGAGCAGTACACCCAGGCGATGCGCGACGAGATCGCGGACGTCATCGAGCGCCAGGAGAAGCTGGACCTAGACGTCCTCGTCCACGGTGAGCCGGAGCGCAACGACATGGTGCAGTACTTCTCCGAGCAGCTGGAGGGCTACCACTCCACCGAGCACGCGTGGGTGCAGTCCTACGGTTCCCGCTGTGTCCGTCCGCCAATCCTGTTCGGCGACGTCCGTCGTCCGGAGCCGATGACCGTCTCCTGGTTCGAGGAGGCCCAGAAGCTGACCGACAAGCCGGTCAAGGGCATGCTCACCGGTCCGGTGACGATGCTCGCGTGGTCCTTCGTCCGCGACGACCAGCCGCTGGGCGAGACCGCCGACCAGGTTGCCCTGGCACTGCGCGACGAGATCGACGACCTCGTCTCCGCCGGTGCGAAGGTTGTCCAGGTCGACGAGCCGGCCATCCGCGAGCTGCTGCCGCTGCGCGAGGCTGAGCAGCCGGCGTACCTGAAGTGGGCCGTGGGCTCCTTCCGCCTGGCTACCTCCGGCGTGGCTCCGAAGACTCAGATCCACACCCACATGTGCTACTCCGAGTTCAACGAGCTCATCGGCACGGTCGGCGACCTCGACGCGGATGTCACCTCCATTGAGGCTGCCCGCAACGGCATGCAGGTACTCGCCGCTCTGCACGAGGCGGGCTACGACCTGGGTGTCGGCCCGGGCGTGTGGGACATCCACTCCCCGCGTGTCCCGAAGCAGGAGGAGGTAGACCAGCTGCTGGCCGATGCGCTGGCTAACGTCGCCCCAGAGCTGCTGTGGGTCAACCCGGACTGTGGCCTGAAGACCCGTGGCTGGGAGGAGACCACCGCCAGCCTCGAGGTGCTGGTCGACGCCGCGAAGAAGGCGCGCGCCACCCTCTAAAACCCACGCTCTAGACCCCGCGCTGGGTTAAGCATTCGGCCCCGCGCTGCAGGAGAAACTTCCTGCGGCGCGGGGCCGAAAGCCATGCCCTAGAGCGTGTGGCTAGCCGTTGAAGTAGGCGCTGACCTTATCGGCGACCTTCTCCGGCGCAACGAGCATCACGCCGTGGGCGTGGCCCGGCACCTGCACGGCCTCGCCACCCAGGGCCTTCTGCATCTTCCAGATGGCGTCGCCGGTGACCGCCGAATCATTTTTGAATCCCACGTGCAGGGGCTTGGTCTCCAGCTTCTCGCCGTTGATTGGTGCTCCCGGGTGCGGCAGCGGCCAGCCCGCGCAGACGCGCCCCGAGCCGAGGTTGCCCTCGATCGCGGAGATCGAGTCGCCGCCGGTGAGCTCATCGATGAACAGCTGCGGCAGCATCTCGGGCTTGGTCGGCGTGGCGTTGTCGTTGCAGACGATTGAACGTTCCACGGAGCCCAGGGAGGTCATCTGCTCCAGCAGGCCCATCGTCTCTTCCTCGGAGAGCTCCTTGCCAGTCACGGGGTTGATAGGCCGACCGTTCGGCCCCAGTTCCTGGCTCGCCATCTTCGGCGGCTTGCCCGTGCGGATGTACTCGGCGAGCTTCGGGCGCATCTCCGGGTTATACAGCGCCCCGAAGTAGGTGAAGGTGAACAGCGGGGAGGTCAGCGTGGCCTGCTGCTTGCCCTTGGCTAGCGTGACCATGGCCGAGCCGAGTCGCCACGCGGGCGGCAGCGCCTGGTTCGCGGCGGGCAGCGCGATGTTGGCGTGCTCCTTCAACCCCGCTGGCAGGTCTCCGATCTCGGCCGGTGGCGGCGTGACCTGCGCGGGCGCCCCGCTTTCCTTATCAATGACGGCTGACCAGCGCTGGTAGACCTGCAGCGGCGTGGTGCCCAGGTGGTACTCATCGTCTCGGTCGGCGATCCACTGGAAGACATCGTGCAGCCCGTCGCGGCGCCAGGACTCGCGGTCGCGGCCGGTCTTGAACCAAAGGCTCTCCGGGCTCGCGGAGCTATCGATCAGCGCCTTGCCGGTGTGCTGCGGGAACATCGTGGCGTAGGTGCCCATGAGGACCCCACCGTAGGAGACGCCGTAGAGGTTGAGGCGCTCCTCCCCCAGCAGCTGGCGGGCTCGGTCGAGGTCGCGGGCGGTGTTTGCGGTGGTGACCTGCTGGGAGTAGCCGGGCTGCTCGAGGTTGCACAGGTCGCGGAAGAGCCCGGCGGCCATCGTCGGGATCACACCGCTGGCGAGGTGCCCGTAGCTACAATTCAGCGCCTCCCCGTGGGCGAGGCCGCGGGGCTGGACCGCGATGAGGTCATAGTGCTTCTGCACGTCGGCGGGGATCTTGACCCGCTGCCTATTGAGCTTGTCTGGGGCACCGTTGTCCGCGAACATCTCCAGCGCGCTGCCGCCCGGGCCGCCTGGGTTACCAGCGATGACGCCGCGCTTGGCGCCGGTCGCCGGGATCTTGCTCATCGTGAGCGTGATCTTCTGCCCATCGGGCTGCGAGTAGTCCATCGGCACCTGGAACTCCGCGCACTTCGCCCGCTTCGTGACGAAGACGTCCGCAGGGCAATCGCCCCAGGAAAGTTGCTGTGTCTCCGCGGTCGCCGCCGGGGCGACCAGGGCGCTGAGTAGTCCAAGGCCTCCCAGCATTCCTGCAATCTTGTGGCCTACTCGCATTAAGGGGCTGCTCCTCACCGTATTGTTTCTCGTCCTTGTCATTTCTCAGCCACGCCCTCGCCGTTGAACCCGCGTTATTGCGTCTTGGCGCGTTGCCCTTGGCTACAAGCGACCTGATACTTCGCGGTGCAAAGTCTAACAAGAGCCCCGGACACGCCGCCGGTGAAGCCTCAGAGCTCGCCGGCCAGCAGCTCACCGAAGCGTTCCAGCACCCCGCCCGCGTCCAGGCGTCCCAGCACCCGCGCATTCGGGGTGAGCTGCTGGCCGAAGGGCGGGTTTGGGTCGAAGGCGAGGGTCGCACCCCGGGTGAGTTCGGAGTCGGCCTCCACGTCCACGTGGAACTCAGTTGCCTCGAAGCCCACGTCCTCCAGCAGCACCATCGCGGCTGCAAGGTCGTGGATCTGTGCCTGGTAGCCGACCCCGACCTGCTCGTGGAACTCGAAATAGAACTCAACCGCGGCGGTCAGCAACTGGCCGAGCTGCGACTCCGCCTGCGCGCCCTCCTGGTCGCCTCGATGGCCATCTGCTTGGGCGCCATCGAGCCCGCCAACCCAGTCGCGGAGCCGCTCCGGGGAGAGCAACACCTGCTCAGTCATGTTCAGCGGGGCGATCACGGGCAGGGGTGCGCCCTCGGGCCAGTGCTGCAGGGAATACTTCAGCGCGTGCGGGTCCACCCACGCGTTCCACTCCGCGACCGGGGTGGTATTGCCGGGATACCCAAATGCCCCGCCCATGATGACCACCTGGCATCCCCGCAGCACCTCCGGGGCGTGCTCCACCGCCCAGGCCAGGTTCGTCGCAGGCCCACACACCAGCAGGTGGGTGGGCTGCGCATCCGCCCAGTGGGCCACCGCCGCGACCGCGGTGCCATCCGGTGTGCTACCGCCCGGCGTGAGGGGCGCTTCAGCCTGCCCTAGCGATCCCTCCGCCTGCACCCGCCGGGCGTCGCCGGACTCTCCCAGCCAGTAGCCCAGCCCCCGCGGCCCATGGGTCTCCGGCGTCGTCACCAAAGGCAGCACCCGCGGGTGCGCAGCCCCGATCGTGATCTTCGGGATTGAAGTATCCGAACCACCACCGCGTTGGGCGCGGTGACGTCCTAATAAAAAAGGTCCCCACTGCTGGGCGGCGACCCGGAAGACTTCCGCAGAATTACGGGCGGCGTCATCGGCAGTGCAGTTGCCGGCACTGGTGGTCACCGATAGGTCGATCCAGCCGGCCAGATGCAGCCGGTAGAGGTAGACCAGGGCCAGGGCATCGTCGATGCCGGTGTCCACGTCGGCAACGACCGTCAAGGAAGGTGTGCTCACAACCTTTCACGCTACCGATCGCCACGACCGCCGGGTAAGGTACACCAAAGTTAATGGGAATACTTTTTATTTACCCGGCGCGCACGCGATCGCCCGCGCGCCTATTTTAGCGAGGGATACCCCGTGGCCAAGCACCATAAGAAAACGACGCAGCGGTGGAGCACACCCCAGTGGGTGCTGGCCATCGGCCTGGCGGTATTCGCCATCGCCACCCTCGCCGCCCTCGTCGTGCAGTGGCCGCACAGCAGCGAGGAACCCAAGGTCACCCCGGCGTACCAGAACTCCGGCTACGCCGGGCCGCTGACCAGCGGCGAGGTTTTCTTCACCCGCGCCGCGAAGTGCGGGGCCACCGAGATCGGCGTGACCAGCGAGGCGATCCCGGAGGATAAGAACACCTTCGCGGAGAAGCACTGCACGCAGGTCATCGTCCGGCTTACCGACGGCGCCGACGAGGGCAAATACACCGCACTGGAGTCCCGCCACATGCCCGGCGAACCGGAGCTGCATGAGGGCGATAGCATCAAGCTAATCCACAGCCACGGCACCTACGCCTTCCAGGACTACGACCGCACGGGCCCGCTGTGGGCGTGGGTGCTGGCCACGATCGTGCTGATCATCGCGGTCGGCCGCTGGCGCGGGCTTCGGGCCCTCGTGGGGCTGGCGATCACGATGGTGATGATCCTCGCCTTCCTGCTGCCCGCGTTGCTGCGGGGTGGCTCCCCGCTGTGGTTGGCGGTGACGACGGCGGCGACCGTCATCCTCCTTGTCGTCTTCTTGGTTCACGGGGTGAACTGGAAATCCGCGGCCGCGATGGGTGGCTCCCTGGTGGCGGTGGCCATCGCCACGGCGCTATCGGGGTTGGCCATCGACTCCACCTCCCTGCGAGGATTGGGGGATGAATCGAATCTGCAGATCCTGCTCTACCTGCCGGAGCTGGACATCACCGGGCTGATGCTGGCCGGGATGATCATCGGCGCGCTGGGCGTACTCAACGACGCCACGATCGCGCAGGCTTCCACGATCACGGAGCTCAAGCGGGCCGAGCCGGATGCCTCGGCCTGGCAGCTCTTCCGCAACGCCATGCGGGTCGGTGAGGACCACATCGCCTCGATGGTCTACACCCTGGTGCTGGGGTACGCGGGTGTGGCGATCCCAATGATGCTGCTGCTGAGCATCTCCGGTCGGCCGATCGAGCAGGTGCTCACCTCGGACGTGATGGCCACCGAGCTGCTGCGCTCCGTCACGGGTGCGATCGCGTTGCTGCTGGCGATTCCGCTGACCACCGCCATCGCGGCTGTGACCGCGGACCCAAACAGCAGGGATTCGGGGCACGCGCATATCCACAGCCATTAGGATTAAATTCATGACGAATAACCCGGTATCCAATGCTGCAATCTTGAAGCCTCTGCCGCTGCCGGAGCTGGAGGACACCCTGGGTCGGTTGCGCCATGTGGTCAGCGCCGTGGCCAGCAACGATCAGCTGGTTCACACCGACGAGGCCATCGCCGATTTCAAGCAGCAGGAGGGGCCGCGCCTGCAGGCTCAGCTGCGGGAGTTCGCCGAAGAGCAGGAGGCCGAGAACTCCAGCTGGCTGGCCGAGCAGTGGCTGGATGACTACCTCGACGTCCGCACCTCCCTCCCGGTGACCACGAACGTCGGTTTCCAGGCACGCATCGACGTCGCCGGCGAGGGTTTGGATCGGGTGGCTCGCGTCATCCGCCGCATTGCGGAGGTGCACCTGATGCAGGCGCGCGGGCAGATGCCGGAGGAGCGCGACTTCCTCGATAACCCGCTGAGCTCCACGCAGTGGCGTTGCTTCAACGGTGGCCTGCGCCACCCGAATGTGGATCGCGACGAGATCCTGCGCTGCACGAAGGGGGCGCGCAGCCGCCGGATCGGCGTGCTGCATGAGGGACGCATGTGGAATGTCCCCATCTCCGACGGCAGCGGGCATGCCCTGTCCATCTCCACGATCCGCGCCGCGCTTGGCAAGATCGTCGATGCCCCTGCCCCGGAGGCCGAGGAGGGCAGCGACGCGGCGCTCGCCGCGCGCACGGGTTTTGCGGACATGAGCTACCTGGGCTCGGGCCTACTGGCGGAACCCTTCAACGAGATGATCCGCGACCGAGATAACGCCGAGACCTACGACCAGCTGCGCGACCAGCTTTTCAACGTCACCCTCGACTCGACCCGTGGCTCTGAGGAGGAGCTGCTGCGCCGCGCTGCGTTTAGCACCGGGCTGGCCTGGGTTTACAAGCCGATCACCTACGTGATCAGCACCGTGCAGAACTTCCAGGCGATGCACGTGGAGCACTCCACGGTGGACGGCGCGACCCTGGTCACGGCGCTGCGGCGCATCCAGGAGGTCAAGGTCAAGGACGAGGCTCCGGGTTCGCCGGCGCTGGCCCGCCCCGAGGAGCTGACCTGGGTTCGGGTGCCGGAAGAGCTGGCGAGCGTGGGCACCTCGGGTGGAGCGAGTGTTGGTGCGGAGCCGGAGCTGCGCATTGTGGATGCCCCTCGCCTGCCGCAGGATGAGATTCCCTTCAAGTTCAGCGCCGATGCGATGGGCCAGCTGATCCTCACCTTGGCTCAGGAGCTGACCTTTGGTCGCATCCGCGGGGTGTACGAGGCCGTGGACATGCGGGAGTACAAGGCCGGGCGCACGGAGTGCCTGCGCGCCGCCACCCCGGAGGCCGTGGCCTTCGCCAAGGCCCTCATCAAGACCGAGGACGCGGAGGCCGCTGCGGAGAATGCGGAGCTCCGCGAGAAGCTGGACGCGGTGCTGGCCGCCCACCGGGGGTGGGTGAAGAGCTGCAAGGCGGGCGCGGGTATCGACCGCCACCTGTGGGCGCTGAACTTCACCGCCCGGAAGTCCGAGGAGGGCACGGACGGCATCTCCCTGCTCAAGGACGAGGGGGTAGCGCTCGCGCTGCGAGACTTCCTCTCCACGACGTCGGTGGGTTCGGCGGATCAGCTGATTCGCTATGCCTTCGCACCGAGCGTCGCCGAGGGATTCGGCGTGAACTACACGCCGAATCAGGACCACATCGAGTACCTGGTGAGCTACAGCGAGAGCGCGGAGGACCCGCAGTGGTTCCTGGAGAATCTCGCGACCGCCGGGCAGCTGCTCGCCGACTACCTGGCTGCACTGAAGAAATAGCTTCCTCAATAGGGCCGCTGCGGATGGTCCGCGGTGGCCTTTATCTTGCACGCCAGCTTACTAATCCCCCTTAGCTCCTATTTCAAAAGCAGCATTCGAATTGCCTTGGCTTGTGTCACATTGATGAATAGCGATAAAGATCAATCGGAATAATCGGGGAGAAGCAAGGCCGTCCCCAGTCATCTGGTGACGAGACGAGGGACCTGGCCGCCACGGGCAGGGGTAGAAGAAGCTTTCCGCCCATGCCCACGTCGACGTAGCCTAACGTTGCCAGGAGCGTGGTGCGGAATCGGATTAGAAGCAGTTGCACCTTTACAGGCAAGCTCAAGAACGAATGCCAGGGTGCGGGTTGCTAATCCTGGTGCCCAGATCTCCCCACCGGTCACCGTGAAAACGCGACAGTGGGACGGACCGCCGCCCTCAGTCCGCTTTAAGCTTCAAGAACGTCCAGCCTCACTTGCGGAAGTACTAGTTAGAACAGCCGCCGGGCGAGCTGCGCGGCCTCATCCGGGGTCAGCGCCGCGCCGGCGGCCTTACCCATGGCGGGTCGTGTCGATTCATCGGCACTGGCCCGCCATTTTTGCTGTGCGGAATCGGTGTCTGTGGCGGGTTCCGTGGCGGCGCTATCGGCCGCGACGGGGTCCGCGGAATCGGCGGCGCCATCGGCGGAGGCATCAGAACCGTCCGCTACATCAAAGGCCACATAGACGTGGGTTTCCACCGCGTGCTGCACCTGGATCCACTCCAGGCCGGCCGCTGGGGGCGCCTGGAGCGCGGCCGTCAGCAGCTGATGTAGCTCCGAGAGATCCCCCACCCGGTGGGCGAAGCCATTGGAGGCGGCGAAGACCCAGTCGGTTTCCCGACTGGGCACGCTGTCCGGCTCGCCGCGCTCGGCCGCGGGCGCCTGCCCCGGCATGCCCTCCGGCGCGCTGCCGGCCCCCTCGCCCGGCTCGTGGGCCCCGCTAATCCTTGAGGATGTCATTGATCACGATAGTCTGATCGCGACCCGGGCCCACGCCGATGTAGGACATGCGGCAGCCGGAGAGCTCCTCCAGGCGCTTGACGTAGTCCTGAGCCTTCTCCGGCAGCTCCTCGAAGGTGCGGCAGCCGGTGATGTCCTCGTCCCACGCTGGCATCGTCTCGTAGATCGGGGTGGCGTGGTGGAACTCGGTCTGGGTCATCGGCATCTCGTCGTGGCGCACGCCGTCGACGTCGTAGGCCACGCAGATCGGGATCTCACCGATACCGGTGAGGACGTCCAACTTCGTCAGGAAGTAGTCCGTGAAGCCGTTGACGCGGGAGGCGTAGCGCGCGATGACGGAGTCGTACCAACCGCAGCGGCGCGGGCGGCCGGTGTTCACGCCGACCTCGCCACCGGTGGTCTGCAGGTACTCGCCCCACTTGTCGAAGAGCTCCGTCGGGAACGGGCCGGCACCAACGCGGGTGGTGTAGGCCTTGATGATGCCCAGGGAGCTGGTGATGCGGGTCGGGCCCACGCCCGAGCCCACGCAAGCGCCACCGGTGGTCGGGTTCGAGGAGGTGACGAACGGGTAGGTGCCGTGGTCCACGTCCAGCATGGTGGCCTGGCCGCCCTCCATCAGCACGCGCTCGCCCCGGTCCAGGGCCTCGTTGAGGACCTTCGAGGAATCGATGAGCATCGGGGCCAGGCGGTCCGCGTAGGACAGGAAGTACTGCACGACCTCCTCCGGCTCGATCGCGCGGCGGTTGTACATCTTCACCAGCATCTGGTTCTTCTTATCCAGCGCGGATTCGATCTTCTGGCGCAGGATGGACTCGTCCAGCAGATCCTGGGCGCGGATGCCGATGCGGCCAACCTTGTCCTGGTAGGTCGGGCCGATGCCGCGGCCGGTGGTGCCGATGGCCCGCTTGCCGAGGAAGCGCTCGGAGACGCGGTCGATCGCCACGTGGTACGGGGCGACGAGCTGAGCGTTGGCGGAGACGCGCAGGTGGGAGGTGTCCGCACCGCGGGCCTCCAGGCCGTCGATCTCCTCGAACAGGGCCTCCAGGTTCACCACGCAGCCATTGCCAATGATGGAGGTCGCATTGTCGGAGAGGATGCCGGCTGGCAGGAGCTTCAGCTCGTACTTCTCCCCTCCCACGACGACGGTGTGGCCAGCGTTGTTACCGCCGTTGGGCTTGACGACGTAATCGACCCGGCCACCCAGGATGTCCGTCGCCTTACCCTTGCCCTCATCGCCCCACTGGGCACCGACAACGATGATTGCTGCCATTTGACTTCTCTTGTCCTCGCTTATTGGGGGTAGTCCAACTCACACATCATACTACGAGGTCGCAG
Source organism: Corynebacterium sp. (assembly GCF_030152825.1). GTDB lineage: Bacteria > Actinomycetota > Actinomycetes > Mycobacteriales > Mycobacteriaceae > Corynebacterium. The sequence goes on along the minus strand of NZ_JASLIP010000043.1, from coordinate 5,387 downwards.
CGCGGCTCTTCTTCAGCGCGATCATCGGCGGGATCAGCAGGACGAGCCCGGCGATCGCCGCCACGCCACCGAAGAGCCAGACCATGCCAGCGATGATCGCAATCGGGGCCAGGATGGCCGCCGCGATCTCGAAGGGCGCGAAGCCCACATAGGCCATCGCGTACTCCTCCAGGGTGCCGGAGCGCATCTCCGGGTCCACGATCTTCAGCACGGCGATACCCGTTGCCACCGAGGCGGTAGCCCAGCCCCAGGTGAACACCGAGCGCTCGAACCAGCCGTGATCGAAGGTGCGCGGGCCGACGTAGAAGAACATAAAGAGGCAGAAGGCCAGGCCCAGGACGAACAGGATGATCAGCGGCACCATGTAGCTCGCGACCACGGCCGGGATGATCGAGGCGATGCCCACGGCGACCAGGAAGTCCGTGGACGCGCCGGACACCGAGCCCATCAGCTTGTTGTCGATGTAGTGCGGCGCCTTGAGCAGGTGCAGCAGACCCACCACAGCCAGGCCCACCAGGAAGGCCATCGCGAACAGCGGGAAGCTCAGGCCCGGGAAGGTGTTGTTGACCCAGTCGGTCAGGATGTTGCCCAAGAACAGCACGAGGGTCAGTACGGCGATGTGCAGCGCGATCGGCTCGATCGAGGACGGGCTGGTGGTCGCACGACCAACGCTGGCCCCCTGCCCTGGCAGGGAGATGATACCGGTGCGCATGTCCTCCGGGAGCTTATCGAAGTGCGGCAGCTCGTTGGTGTAGCCCTTCTTCGAGCCCCAGCGGGCGAAGATCACACCACCAATGATCGCGGAGAACATGCCCACCGCAGCAGCGGTGAACCCCAGGCTCGTGGCCTCAGTCATGCCCGCGGAGTCCAGCGCACCACCGACCGCGGCCGCGACACCGAAACCACCGACAAAGCCGACGGGGAGCATGATGCCGAACCAGTCTGGCGTCCCAAACAACGGGGCGAACAAGATCACGCCCAACAGCGCGAAGAAGCCCCACTGGGCGAGGTACATGCCCACCGAGTAGGACCACATCGTGCGCGCACCCTGGCGCACCTTGGCGTCGAAATTCATCGTGAACGGCAGCGCACCGAAGACGACGGCGATGAGGATCGTTGCATAATCCCCGAAGTGCTCGCTGAACTGGATCAGACCCAGCGCGTTGGGCCCCAGCAGCAGGCCCAGCAGGCCCGCGGTGATCGGCGCAGGGATCAGGAGTTTCTGGAACCAGGGGATGAAGCGCCGCATCAGGTTGCCCACGATGAGCAGCACCGAAATCCAGCCGATATCCATCACGACGTCGAAGGGTGTGAAGCTATCCACGTGAATAAATCACCTTTCTTCTCGTACGGGTTTTCGCGGGCAGCTGTCAACGCGTTTGGCTTACTCTCGCGGGGCCTGCCACCCGGGTTAAGCTAAACGCCATGATAGTCGTGTTGCTCACCCCAGAATCCAATTTCACAGAGCAGGACGTCCGCGCTGTCGTCGGCGAGGGCTCAGAAAAGCTGGAGTTTCACGAGGTCTCCACGGTCCCGACCCGCCACGAGCTGAAGGTGCTCAACCCGCTGCCTGAGCTGATCACCGAGCCCACCCCCACGCTCGACGAGATCGCCGCCCAGCCGGACGTGCCGCACCAGGGCGAGCCGCAGCCCGCCCCGCACGTCACCAGCGAGCCGGTGCGGGTAGTCGTTATCGGTGAGGACGCCACCGTGGCCGCCGTGGCTTCCAAACTCATGCGCATCGACGCGCTGTGGGCCCAGCTCGCCTTCGTCCCCACCGGCGGGGAGAGCGCCATCGCTCACAGCTGGGGACTACCCGAGGAACCGGACGCAGCACTGGAGTTCGCGCTCACCGCCCCGCCGGTCCCCACGCCCGTCATTCGCGACGACCACTCCATCGTGGTGCTGGGCAGCGCGGAGCTGACAGGGCCGGAGGGCGGGGAGCTTTTTGGGGAGGTCATCGTGGACTCCGACACGCTTTACCACCACGACCGCGGGGCACGCGGGGACTTCACCCACGGGGTGCGACTGGTGCCGACCCCGTCCGCGCCGGGGATCGCGGCAGTGCAGCTGCCGAGCCCGGAGCAGGTCAAGCGCCTGGAAAAGGCCCGCACGGGTGGCTGGTGGGCGAGGTTTACAGCGGGCTTCCGGCCGCCGGCCGAGCCCACGATCTTGAAGGGCCGGGCGCTGCAGGCCGGCGCCCGGGAGATGACGGTCACCCGCGATACGGTCACGCACCCGCGGCCGCTGAAGGCTGTCACCTTCTACCGGCACCTGCGGGACGGGCAGTTCATCCGCCGCTAGTAGTGGTCGGGATTAATCCTCGTCGAAATCCGGGTCCTCGCCCCAGACCTCCGGCGGGTGCCACGGATTTTTCACCGTAGGCGCCAGGGAGGCCATCGCGGAGGGGCGGGAGTAGCCGCAGACCATCAGCGCATCGACGATCGCGGAGCGCACCTGCGCCACGATCACCAGGCCTGAGAGCCCCTGGTTTGGAATGATCTCCGGCTTGGCCTCCGAAGCGAGCTTCTGCAGCGCACGGATCACCTCCGGGATCTCGACCAGCTCCTGGCGGCTGCCACGGGTGCCGCCCATCGTGTACAGCGCGCCCAGGTGGCCGAGTGCGTCGGAGAGGTCACGGACGACCTCCACGAGTTCCTCCGATACGGGCTCGCCGTCCTCCACCATGATCTCCGCCCGGCGGGCGAGCACCCGTATGTTGCGGACCAGGTTATCCACCGGCAAGAGTGCTCGCTGCATGGAGCGGGAGTGGCGCCGAGCGGACCAGTAGAGCGGGGAAATGGTGACGATCTCGTCGCCGCCCTTGGACTCCGCCATCAGGGAGCTCACCGTGGACTGGGTGCCGCGTGCGGTGTCTAGTGCCTCCGCCAGCGCGTCGCCGTCGCCGAGCTCCATGGCTGCCGCGACCTCGTCGAGCACGAGCGCGGACTTGGAGATCAGAGAGGACAGGTCACGGCGGGCGGCACGCAGCGGAGAGCGGGGCACGATAGCCATGACGAGCATGCCGATCACGCCGCCGATCAGGGCGTCGACCATGCGGTCGGTGGACCCACCGGAGCCGGGCGGCAACAAGGTGGCGATCAGCACCCCGGTGTTCGCCGCCTGCATCGCGACCATCGGGCTACGGTCCACGAAGCTGGCGATGACGATGCCGGTGAAGACGACCACGGCGATCTGCCAATAACCAGCACCGATTTCTCGGATCACGAGGTCGCCGATGCCCACGCCGAGGCTGACCCCCAGCACCAGCTCGAAGGCGCGACGCAGGCGCTTGCCCCCGCTGACCCCCAGGGTGATGATGCCCGCCATCGGCGCGAAGAACGGGTTGTGGTGATCGAAAAGCTCGATCGCGATGAAGTACGCCAGCGCGGCGGCGAGCGCGCACTGGAAGGCGAAGATGATGGAGACCTGCACGCGCGCTAGGCGCTGCTTCGGTGCAATGTCTCGGATGCTGCGCGCGGCGGCCGCGATGCCCGGCCGGCGGCGGATCAGGGCACGCAGCCGGGCCCGTGCGGGGCGGGACTTGGCCTCCTCTTTATCGAGGATTTCGCCCAGGTCCTCCCCCAGCGGGATATCTTTCGGCCGATGCGTGCTCATGCCCTTCAGTGTGCCACGTCCGCCTGTGGCCCTGGGCACGAAGGGCTGAGAGCTAGGGCCCGCCTTTACAGCTTGTCGACGTCCTCGAGGTTCATCGCCGGCACGGCCGCGGGATCGCAGTCGTTGAGCAGGTTGAGGCAGCGGATGACCTCGTCGTCCTCGTTGATGCGCTTCGCAGCGACGGCGAGCGCGCCGATCGCGCGGAGAACGCCCTGGTTGGGGACGTGATCCCACGGCACTGGGCCGGTGCCCCGCCAGCCGTTGCCGCGCAGCGCATCCAGGCCCCGGTGGTAGCCGGTGCGGGCGCAGGCGTAGGCGGTGACCGGCTCGTCGGCCTCGATCAGGCGGAAGGCCAGCGCGGCCCACGCACCGGAGTCCTTCGGGTTGGCCTTCGCGATCTTCGCCAGCGATTCCAGGTCCGCGCCCGCGTCATCGGCGGTGACGGCGCTGGTCAGTTCCTCCGGCAGGCGAACCTCAGGGTGCTCGGCACCGAAGAGATCACGACCGGTACGCAGTTGTTCAGCCATTGGTTCTTCCTCCTGATCAGTTATTGCTTCGGCGCGGGAGCATTCACTGCCCGCACCAGCTGAAGCGGGTTTTACTTGCCCAGCGTGTTGCCTGCAGAGCGCAGGTCCTGGCAGGCCTCGACGATGCGCTCGGACATCGCCTGCTCGGCCTTGCGCAGGTAGGAGCGCGGGTCGAAGACCTTCTTGTTACCGACCTCGCCGTCGATCTTGAACACGCCGTCGTAGTTTTCAAACATGTGGCGGGCAACCGGGTTGGTGAAGGAGTACTGCGTGTCGGTGTCGATGTTCATCTTGATGACGCCGTAGCGCAGGGACTCCTCGATCTTCTCCTTCTCGGAGCCGGAGCCGCCGTGGAAGACGAAGTCGAATGGGTTGGTGCCCTCAGCCAGGCCCAGCTTCTTCTCCGCGACCTTCTGGCCCATGTCCAGGACCTCTGGGCGCAGCTTCACGTTGCCCGGCTTGTAGATGCCGTGGACGTTGCCGAAGGTTGCGGCAAGCAGGTAGCGGCCCTTCTCCCCCAGGCCGAGGACGTCGATGGTCTTCTCGAAGTCCTCTTCGGTGGTGTAGAGGTTTGCGTTCGGGTCGGCGGAGACGCCGTCTTCCTCGCCACCGACGACGCCGATCTCGACCTCGAGGATGATGTTTGCGGCGACGGACTTGTCGAGCAGGTCCCTGGCGATCTGCAGGTTTTCATCGATCGGGGTGGCGGAGCCGTCCCACATGTGGGACTGGAACAGCGGGTTCTCGCCAGCCTCGACGCGCTTGCGGGAGATCTCCAGCAGCGGCAGGACGAAGGTATCCAGCTTCTCCTTCTGGCAGTGGTCGGTGTGCAGCGCGACGTTCACGCCATAGTGCTTCGCAGCCTCGTGGGTGAATGCCGCGAGCGCTTCGGCGCCCGCCACCATGTTCTTCACATTCAGGCCGGAACCGAACTCTGCGCCACCGATGGAGAACTGGATGATGCCGTCAGACTCGGCGTCCGCAAAGCCCTTCAGGGCTGCGTTGATGGTCTCGGAGGAGGTGCAGTTAATCGCTGGGTAAGCGAAGCCACCCTCCTTGGCCTTGTCCAGCATGTCGCGGTAGACGTCCGGGGTTGCAATTGCCATTTTTGCCTCCTATGTGCCGCTTCGGGGCGGCGTGGGCCACCCGCTCAGCATGGTTTACTCACCTGAATTATGCCTTCACTTCATTCTACGCGTCGGCAGCCCCGCCGGTCCCCGCCCGTTTGAGGGGGCACGCAGC
>NZ_JASLIP010000104.1 GCF_030152825.1 Corynebacterium sp. | reverse complement strand
TGGGCGACCTCCATCGGCTCGGTGGGCTTGGGTGTGGGCCTGGCGGGCATGTACTTTGCGCCGGCACACCTGGGCATGGCTTTCGCGGTGCTCTTCGGCATCGGGCACGGCACTGCCACGGGTATTGCGTTCTCCCTGGCGATGCTGCGCACCCGCACGGTGGCGGGCACGGCGGGGCTGGGCGCGCTCAGCCAGACCGCGGGTTACACCTGCTCCGCGATCGGCCCGGTCGGGGCTGGTGCGCTGCACGACGTGCTCTCCGGCGGGGGAGTGGCCCAGCCGTGGTCCGTCGTGATGGCTGGCCTGGTGGCCCTGGTGGTGCTGCAGTTCCTCGCGGGCCTGTGGGCAGGCCGCGACCGCTACCTGGAGGACGCGCTGAGCTAGCTTTCCTTCGGCCCGAGCTCTTCCTCCAGCACTTCCTGCACGACCTTCATCGCGCTGAGTGCCGCGGGTGCCCCGCAGTACCCGGCGGTGTGCAGCACGGCCTCGGTGATCTCCTCGCGGGTCAGCCCATTGCGCAGGCCCCCGCGGACATGCCCGCGCAGCTCACCGGTGGCCCGCAGCGCGACGAGCATGCCGATGTTCAGCAGGCTGCGGTCACGCTTCTCCAGGCCCGGCCGGTTCCAGATGGAACCCCAGACGGTCGCGGAGATGTGCTTCTGCAGCTCTTCGCCGTCCTTACCCGCGTTGCGCTCGAGCGCGGCGTCCACGAAATCATCGCCCATGACCGCGCGTCGCATCTCGATCCCGGCGTCGTAGGCGGTGTCCATCGCCTCCGCCAGGGATTCGTTTTTCTTCGTCTCTTCGGCCATACTCTCGCCTTTCGTGTGGTGTTGTGGTTGCGGTGCTGTGTTTTTTAGCGACGCCGCCCGCCTCAAGCAGGCGCTAACCCCAGCTTAGAACCCGGTGCAGACACGCCCCGCGCAACGGTGCGACGATCGCCTCGGCGTGCTTGGTGATCACATGTGTGATCGTGTCCTGCTCGTCGGTGGCGGGTCAGTCCATCTGCAGAACGGTGCGCAGCTCTGCGAACAGTTCCGGGCGGACCTGGTGGGTGACCGTCCGGCCTACTCGCACCTTGTCTAGCAGGCCGGCTTCGGTCAATCGTTTGAGGTGGTGCGACACAGTTGGCTGACTCAACCCAGACCTCTCTGTTAGTTCCCCGACACTGACCGGGCCGCATCCCTCGGCCGCCAACCTCGACAGCAGCCGCAGGCGGGCAGGGTCGGCCAGCACCTTGAACAAGGTGGCATAACGCTCGGCCTGTTGCTCGGTCAGGGGGCCAGAACCGAGCGAGCAACAGGAGGCAAGATCAGTGAGTGGAAGGATCTGCGGGAGGGTCATAATAGCCATCCTATATTGACGGGCATCTATATGAAGATTACTTTTAATATCGATGACCATCAATATGTAAAAGGGGTCTTATGACTGTTTCCCATCGCCCGCGTATGTCCTTTTTGGACCACTTCCTGCCTGTGTGGATCCTTCTGGCCATGGCTGTTGGCCTACTCCTGGGCCGGGCGTTCCCCGGCATTAGTGACGCTCTGGGTGCCCTGGAGGTCGGCGGGATATCCCTGCCGATCGCCTTTGGTTTGCTGGTGATGATGTACCCGCCGTTGGCGAAGGTTCGTTACGATAAGACTCGGGAGATCGTCGCCGATAAACGCCTGATGACCGTTTCCCTCGTCTTTAATTGGCTGGTCGGACCGGCTTTCATGTTTGCTCTGGCCTGGATCTTCCTGCCTGATCAGCCGGAGTTACGCACGGGGCTGATCATTGTCGGCCTGGCTCGGTGCATCGCGATGGTGCTCGTCTGGTCGGATCTGTCGTGTGGTGACCGGGAGGCCACGGCCGTGCTGGTGGCTATCAACTCGGTGTTCCAGGTGATTATGTTCAGCGTGCTTGGTTGGTTCTACCTCCAGATCCTGCCCTCCTGGCTGGGGCTGGCGACCACCTTGGCCGAGTTTTCCTTCTGGTCCATCGCCACCTCCGTGCTCGTCTTCCTCGGCATCCCGTTGTTGGCCGGAGTGCTCTCTCGACTCATCGGTGAGAAGACCAAGGGCCGTGCCTGGTACGAGGACAACTTCTTGCCTGCAATCTCCCCGCTGGCGTTGCTCGGCCTGCTGTATACCATCGTGCTCCTGTTTTCCCTGCAAGGCGAGCAAATCACCTCCCAACCGTGGACCGTGGCTCGTCTCGCGGTGCCACTGCTGATCTACTTCGTGGGCATGTTCGCTCTCGCGCTGGCTGTCACGAAGATGTCGGGGATGAACTACGCACAGTCGGCGTCAGTGTCGTTCACGGCCGCGGGAAATAACTTCGAGCTGGCCATCGCCGTGGCCGTCGGTACCTTCGGGGCGAACTCCGCACAGGCGCTGGCCGGCACCATCGGGCCGCTGATCGAGGTCCCGGTGCTCGTCGGCCTGGTCTATGTCATGCTGTGGTTGGGGCCGAAACTCTTCCCCCAGGATCCGACCCTGCCCGCATCCCCCACATCGTCTTCACAGACTGCTGTATCCGAGAAGGAGAATGCCATCTCATGAGTACCCGTCCGAGAGTTCTGTTTGTCTGCGTAGGCAACGGCGGCAAGTCCCAGATGGCCGCAGCCCTGGCCGCTCAGCACGCTGGCGACCGGGTCGAGA
>NZ_JASLIP010000005.1 GCF_030152825.1 Corynebacterium sp. | reverse complement strand
AGCGCCGGTTGGCCGGAGGCGAGGGCCGCGGCGGTGATCACCATCTGGCGCTGCCCGAGGCTGAGGCTCCTCATCGGGGTGGTGGCCGGAAAGTCGAGGAGGGATTCGGCGAGGCCGATATCGAGCTCTGACCAGCCGGTTTTCGCGATGGCGAAGTACTCGCGCGGGGTGGCGCCGTAGAGGGCAGCGTCGGCGGCGGCCTGGGCTAGCGCCGTGCCTGGGTTCTGGCTGAGGGTGCGCAGGTAGTAGGTCTTGCCCGCGCCGTTGGGGCCGATGACTCCGTAGATGCTCACTTCTCCTCCTTCAGCATGGCGATGATCTCCTCGAGCGAGAGGCCGAGGGCGGCGGCTTCGGTTTTGAGGGGGTCGATGTAGGTGCGTTGGAATGCGCCTTTGCGCTCGCTGCGGATGCGCTCGCGGGCGCCTTGGGTGACGAACATGCCGAGCCCTCGTTTCTTTTCGACAAGCTTTTCCTGTGAGAGTTCCGTCATGGCTTTGGCGGCCGTTGTGGGGTTGACCTGGTAGAACTCCGAGAGCTCTTTCGTGGATGGGGCCCGTTGGTCGATGGCGAGCTCCCCGGACAAGATCATGGACTTCAGGTCCTCCGCGATCTGTATGTAGATCGGGCGTGGATCCGCTGGATCAGTCTGCATGACCACCTCCCTGGTTATGGGGTTTACCATGTAGGTCATAAACCTAGGGGTAGGTGTGGGGTGGCGTCAAGGTTTTGCGGCAAAACCGCGCGTTGGCGCAGGTCGCAGCGCGGCCACGCCTCGCACCCCTCCCCCTATGTGCGTTTTGCAGAGTTTAATGCCGCTTTTTGGGCATTTTCCGGCATCAAACTCTGCAAAACATGAGGGGCGGGCTGGGGCGCGAATGAGGGGCGCGCTGGGGCACGAACGCGGTGCGCCCATGGCCCGTTTTGGGCTGTAGAATGTCACAAAACCCGCAAAAAGTGACACGCCACAGCCCAAAACCACGGTTCGTGGCCACGCTTGGCCGGGGCGAGGCCAAGTGCAGGGTCCTGGGCGGTGCCAGGCCAGCCCCTGGGTCCTAGCCCCGGCCGCTGCCGGCCCGCGTCCCTCTCCTCTCTCCATGCGTTTTGCAGAGTTTAGTGCCGCTTTTTGGTCGATTTCCGGCATCAAACTCTGCAAAACATGAGGAGGGCGCTGGCGCGCGAATGAGGTGCGCACGGGGTCACTCTCGCGGTCCGCCCATGGCCCGTTTTGGGCTGCAGGATGTCACGAAACCCGTAGAAAGCGGCACGCCACAGCCCAAAACCTTGCCCTATAGATACCCCGGGGGGTATTCTCGGCGGCAGCCCCCCTCACCTATCCCCGGCGACTAGCCGGGCTACCGAAAGGAAACACCATGTGCCGTCCCGTGAAGTGCCGTAACTGCGGAAAGACCACCTGGGCTGGCTGCGGCGAGCACGTCGACCAGGTCAAGGCCTCCGTCCCCGCCGACCGGTGGTGCACCTGCACCCGCGAAAACTCCAGCTCCTCCAGCTCCTCCGGCGGTTTCCTCGCCGGCCTCCTGGGCCGCAAGTAGGCCACCGCTCAAACCCGACTCTCCCGAAGGACCCACAGCACCATGAGCAGCACGAACGCCGCCAGCACAAGCACCCCCACCAACACCCCCGCCTCCCCACACACCGATACCCCCACCCGTACCGTCATCATCGGCGGGGTCGCCGGGGGCATGTCCGCCGCTGCCCGCCTCCGCCGCCGCGACGAAACCGCCGAGATCATCGTCCTCGAGTCCTCCGGCCACGTCTCCTTCGCCAACTGCGGCCTGCCGTACTACCTCGGCGGCGTCATCGAGGACCGCAGCTCCCTGCTGCTCCAGACCCCGGAATCCCTGCGCGCCCGCTTCAACCTGGACGTCCGCGTCAACACCACCGCCACGCGCATCGACCGCGAAACCAAGACCGTCCACGTCCAGCCTGAGCAGGGCGAACCCTACGAACTGAGCTACGACCACCTCGTCCTCTCCCCCGGCGCGTCGCCCTTCGTACCGCCGATCCCGGGCATCGACCGCGCCTACACGCTGCGCAATATCGAGGACACCGACGCCATCACCGCTGCCCTGAACACCACCCCGCAGACCGCCGTGATCATCGGTGGCGGGTTCATCGGCCTCGAGGTCGCGGAGAACTTCGCCCACCGCGGAATCACGACCACCATCATCGAGGCCGGCCCGCAGATCATGGCCCCGCTCGACCCCGAGATGGCGCAGGTCGTGCAGGAACACCTCGAGGCCAACGGGGTGGACGTCCTCACCAACGAGCAGGTCAACAACATCACCGCAACCCACGTGGAAACCGCCGCGGGCAGCGCCGTCCCCGCGGACATCGTCATCTCTGCCGTCGGTGTCCGCCCCAACGACGAACTCGCCCGCGCCGCTGGACTGGACGTCGGCGAACGCGGTGGCATCCTCGTCGACGAGCAGTTGCGGACGTCCGATCGGTCCATCTTCGCGCTCGGGGACGCGGCATTGAAGAAGGACGCCACGTCGGGTGCGGACGTCCTCGTCCCCCTCGCGCAGACCGCGAACCGTCATGGCCGGTTGGTTGCGGACGTCATCGCCGCGGAAAGCCGAGGAGAATCGACCGAACATCTGGCCACAATGCCGGTGAAGGGGACGTCCGTGGTGCAGCTGTTCGGGCTGACCGCCACGGCCGTGGGCTGGAACGAAAAGCGGGCAGCCGCGGAGCTGGGTGGTGCTGATACGGGTGCGAGCGCTGGTGCCGGCGGTGCCGCGCCATTCGGGGTCATCCACCTCCACCCGCTGAACCACGCCGGCTACTACCCCGGGGCTAGTGCGCTGCGGATGAAGCTGATTTACCGCACGGATGACTACCGAATCCTTGGTGCGCAGGTCATCGGGATGGAGGGCGCGGATAAGCGCATCGACGTCATCGCCACCGCCATGCAGGCCGGGCTGACGGCCTTTGAGCTGGCCGACCTGGAGCTCGCATACTCCCCGCAGGTGGGGTCCGCGAAGGATCCGGTGAATATTGCGGGTTATATCGCGGATAATCGCCGCCACGGGCAGCTGAGCGTGCAGTGGCACGAGGTTGAGGCGCTGCAGGAGGCTGGCTGGCTCGTGGTGGACGTGCGCACTCCGGGCGAGTTCGAGCGCGGTGCGATCCCTGGTGCGGTGAATATTCCGGTGGATGAGCTGCGGGAACGCGCCGGTGAGATCCCGGCGGACGCGAAGGTCATCGCACAGTGCCGGGTGGGTCTGCGCGGCAACGTGGCCACCCAGCTGCTGGCGAACCGGGGTGTGACGGTCGCTAATCTGGACGGCGGTTATGTCACCTGGAGCTATGGCCAGGCCGCGCAGAAGGAGAAGGGAAAGTGAAGCTCGAACCCGAGGACGTTGCCGCCGCGACCCGCAGGCTCAAGCGGGCGCGTGGGCAGTTGGACGCGGTGATCCGCATGCTCGAAGAGGGCGTGGACTGCGAGGAGGTCGTCCCGCAGATTACCGCCGCGGCTACCGCCGTGCGCCGGGCCGGTTACCTGGTCATCGCTGAGGGCATGACCAAGTGCCTCACGCAGGCGGACCGGGATGAGCAGCAGGAGCAGCAGCTGCAGAAGATGTTGCTCTCGCTGGCTTAGGGCTGGAACCCCTAGCCCCCACGGCCCGTTTTGGGCTGCAGGATGTCACAAAACCCGCAAAAAGTGACACGCCACAGCCCAAAACCAGGTTCGTGGCCAGGCCTGGGTGGGGGCGAGGCCAGACCGGGCCAGGCCTGGGTGGGGGCGAGGCCAGACCGGGCCAGGCCTGGGACCGAGCCCGGCCCCTAGCCCTGGCGGCCCTCGGCCTGCGCCTTGATCTGGCCCTCCAGCGCGCCCTGCATCATGTCGTGCAGCGGCGTCGGTACACCAACGCGCGCAGCCATGCGGCGCACCGCGCCTACCTGCGCATCCAGCTCATTCGGCAGCCCATCGCGGATATCGCGCTGCATCGAGCTGGTCGCGGAATCCGGCTGCTTATCGGTAAGCGCCATCGTCTTCGCCACGATGTCCTCAGGCAGCCCCACGCCGTGCGCCCGCGCAGCCGCCTCGTACTCCCGCATCAACCCCTCAAGGGTGCTGCGCAGCCCCGGCTTCCCCTCAGCGCCCTCCTCGCGCAGGAAGCCCAGCGGCTGGTGTGCCAGCGCACCCAGCGCGCCCGTCGACGTCACAAACATGGCCTTGGACCAGATCTCCACGAAGATGTCATCCCAGACCTCGGACTTGAAACCTGCCTTGACCAGCGCGTCGCTGAGCTCGCAGGCCACCCGGTAGGCGTGGCTATCCTGCGCACGATCGAAGGTGCCGATGTTCAGCACCTTCATCCCCGGCAGGAACTGCGCGGTCGCCGGCCCCTTGTGCACGAAGTAGCCGCGCACGATGCCCGGGATCACGTTCTCCTCGCCGTACTGCTCCGCCACCAGCTGCGGAACCTCCACCGAGTTGTGCAGGGTCACGATCGGCACCTGCTTGCCGTCGGCGGTCTTGATGCCGGAGACGTCCGGGAAGGAGTCGTTGCCCGGCAGGGACTTCGTCGCATTGATAATGACGTCCAGCCCGCCCATCGTCTCCGTAAGTTCGGCGAAGCTTTCTGCCGCGGCGACGTTGGAGACCACCGAGGTCTCCTCGTTGTCATCGATGAGCGTCAGACCCTTGGTGCGCAGCGCCTCGAGGGTTTCGTTGCGGGCGACGAAACCAACCTCCTGGCCCGTCTCGGCCATGCGACCGCCGTAGTATGCGCCCAGCGCACCGGCCCCCAGAAAACCAATCTTCAAAGCCACGCCTCCTCAAGGCACGCGAAAACAGTTGCGAGCCCCACCATACGTCGGTGGTCTGAGCGGCGGCGCGGGTGGGCTAACCCCACACCCAGCGAGGCACCCAGCCCGGCCAGGCCCCCATGCCAAGCCGGGCCAGATCCCCTAGTTCTCCACTTCTTTGGTCTCCGCGATGGAGTCCAGGATGTACTGCTTCACGCGCTCAGCGTCATTCGGCAGGTCAACCACGTGGCGGTCGGCGTCCATAATCCCCGCGAAGCGCTCCGGAACCTCAGGAACCTCCCCGATGGCCTCCTCGATCGTCTCCGCGAACTTCACCGGCAGCGCCGTCTCCAGAACCACGATGGGCCCCTCCACCTGGTCACGCCACTGCTGCGCGGCCTTCACACCATCCGCGGTGTGCGGGTCAATAATGACGCCCAGGCGCTCGTGCAGATCCCGGATCGTCGCCACGCGATCCGCGTGCGAGGACGTGCCGGATGCGAAACCGTACGTCGCAGCCGCCTCCGGGAACGCCGGATCGTCTGCCAGGGAGAACCCGCCCTCGCGCACCTTCACACCAAACAGGTCCGCCACCCGCTCCGCGTCCCGGCCCAGCAGGTCGAAGACGAAACGCTCGAAGTTCGACGCACGGGAAATATCCATCGACGGGCTGGAGGTCTTCAGCGTCTCCGCGGAGCTGCGCACCCGGTACTCACCGGTGCGGAAGAACTCGTCCAGCACGTCGTTCTCGTTCGTCGCGACGATCAGTCGGTCGATCGGCAGGCCCATCTGCTTGGCGATGTGGCCCGCGCAGATGTCGCCGAAGTTACCGGTCGGCACGGAGAAGCTGATCTTCTGATCATTCGACTCCGTCAGCTTCAACCAGGAGGAGATGTAGTATACGACCTGGGCCATCAGGCGCGCCCAGTTGATGGAGTTCACCGCACCGATGCGGTTATCCCGCTTGAAATCCGCATCCGCGGACACGGCCTTCACCACGTCCTGGCAGTCATCGAAGACCCCGTCCAGGGCGATGTTGAAGATATTCGGGTCATCCAGACCGAACATCTGCGCCTGCTGGAAAGGGGTCATGCGCCCGGCCGGGGTCAGCATGAACACACGGATCCCCTGGCGGCCGCGCATCGCGTGCTCCGCCGCCGAACCCGTATCACCACTGGTCGCGCCCAGGATGTTCAGGGTCTCGCCGCGACGGGCAAGCTCGTACTCAAACAGCTCGCCGAGCAGCTGCATGGCCATGTCCTTAAACGCGGCCGTCGGCCCCTCAGAGAGGTGGCCCAGGTACATGCCGTCCTCGAGCTCCGTGACGGGGACGATCTCCTCGTGCGCAAAAGCCTTCGTCGTATACGCCCGGGCCGTGATGGCCTCCAGCTCCTCCGCCGGGATGTCGTCCACAAAGATCTTCAGCACCTCGGCAGCCAGCGCGGCATAGCCCTTCTCCGCGAGCAGCTCGCGCCACTCGGTGAGGATCTCGTCGCTCAGCTGCGGGTACTCGGCGGGCAGGTAGAGGCCACCGTCCGGGGCCAGGCCACCCAGCAGGATGTCCGAGAACTTGGCGGGGGTACGGGAAGAATCACGAGTCGAAATGTAGTCCACGTCTCCACATCCTAGAGCACGGTCCCGACATGGGGTGAGACCAGCCGGAACAGGCTAGACTAACCTGCGTGAACCAGCCCCACCCCACCCCCCGACGCGAATCCTCGCGGGAGACGTCTGCGTCCACCGTGGCGTCCTCCGACGCAGTGTTCGACAGCGCGGTGTCCGGCGCCGCAGCGACCAACAGGGCGGTGTCAGTTGGGGCGGTGTCCGACGGGGCGACCGACACCGCAATGTCCGAGGGGGCAGCGTCCGGAACGACGACGTCGCGAGCAGTCATGGCACGTCGGTCAGTCACGGCAGAGCGTTCGTCGACGACGGGGCGTTCGGGTACGACGTCCCGTCCGGCGCGGCCGGTCTACCAGTCCCCCATCGCGGTGTGGGCCTGTTGGCTGCTGGCCAATATCTTCCAGCTGTGGCTCGTGGTCACCTACCGCTGGGGCACCGAGGACCTGAGCTACTACCGCAACGGCAGCCTGCTCTCCGGCCCGTTCGGGGAGCACATCGTCGGCATCGGCGGCAGCCCCACCCCGTTGAGTGAATACCCGGACGTCGGCGTGTGGCCCATCCGCGCGGTCAAGGCCATCGCGGACGTGGTGGCGCCCGGCAGCGAGAGGGCGTTCTTCCTGATCTTCGCCCTCGCCTGCTGCCTGCTCGGGGCGTTGTTCACCGGGTATCTGCTGCGTCTGGGGCGGTTCCTCGGGGCGTGGACGTGGGTCGGCGTGAGCTTCGCGATCGGGCCGATCCTGCTGACCCGGCTGGACCTGATCCCCGGGCTGGCAGTCGGGGTGGGTGTGGCCGTGGTGGTCTCCCACCCGCGGGTCGCCGGCGCCTTGTTGGCCTTCGCCACCGCATCCAAACTGTGGCCCGGGGTGCTGGCGGTTGCGCTCGTGGACCGGTGGAACGCGCGCGGCACGTGGCAGCGGCTGGGCTTCTTCGCCCTCACACTCGTCGCACTGGTGGGGATCACCACCGTCACCGAGGGCTTCGAGCGCGTCATCAGCCCGTTGACGTATCAGGACGTCCGTGGCCTCCAGGTCGAGTCCGTCGCCGCGACGCCGTTTACCTTCCTCTCCGCCATCGACGATCGCTGGGAGATCAACCTCTCCTCCTCCAAGAGCTACGAGGTCACCGGGCCCGGGGTGGAGCTGGCGATGCACGCCACCACCGCGGTTATGGCGCTGACCCTGCTGCTGGGCGTGTACATCGCGCTGCGGCACTTCCTCCGCGGCGGGTGGAACACCGAACGCGCCCTGGCCGCGGCGACGATGCTCGTGGCCCTGCTGCTGCTTGGCAACAAGGTTTTCTCCCCGCAGTACGTCCTGTGGCTCGCACCCCTGATCTGCCTGGCGATGCCCGCGA
>NZ_JASLIP010000012.1 GCF_030152825.1 Corynebacterium sp. | reverse complement strand
TCGACTGCCTGGATGAGGTCCTCGAGGTCGTCGCCGATGTCGGCGTCGATGTTCTTCTTCGCCTCGGCGGACTTATCCTCGGTGACACCCTCCGTGTAGTCCGGCTCAGCCTGCGCCTTAGCTGCCTCGACGACAGCGAAGATCTCCTCGTCGGTGACGAAGGCTCCCTGCATACGAATGGGCCGAGGAGCACCCTGCGGGATGAACAGCCCATCGCCCATGCCGATGAGCTTCTCGGCGCCTGCCTGATCGAGGATCACGCGGGAGTCGGTCAGCGAGCTCGTCGCGAAGGCCAGTCGGGACGGCACGTTCGTCTTGATCAGACCCGTGACGACGTCCACGGACGGGCGTTGGGTCGCCAGGACCAGGTGGATGCCGGCGGCTCGCGCCTTCTGCGTGATGCGGACGATGGCGTCCTCGATCTCGCGCGGGGCGGTCATCATGAGGTCAGCGAGCTCGTCCACCACACAGACGATGTACGGGTACGGGCGGTATTCGCGCTCCGAGCCCAACGGGGTGGTGATCTCCCCGGACTTGACCTTGCGGTTGAAGTCCTTGATGTGACGCACGCGGGTGGACTTCATGTCCATGTACCGCTGCTCCATCTCCTCCACCAGCCAGGTCAGCGCGGCGGCTGCCTTCTTCGGCTGGGTGATGATCGGGGTAATGAGGTGCGGGATGCCCTCGTATGGAGTCAGCTCCACCATCTTCGGGTCGATGAGGATGAGTCGGACATCCTCTGGCGTGGCGCGGGTGAGCAGGGAGACCAGCATCGAGTTCACGAACGCGGACTTACCGGAGCCGGTGGAACCGGCAACCAGTAGGTGCGGCATCTTCTGCAAGGAGTGCCCCACGAAGTCGCCCTCGATGTTCTTGCCCAGCCCGATGAGCATCGGATCCTGGTTGGCCACGACGTCCGCGGAGCCCAGCACGTCGCCGAGGCGAACCATCTCGCGGTCGGAGTTCGGCACCTCGATGCCGACGGCGGACTTGCCCGGGATCGGGGTCAGCAGCCGGACGTTATCCGTGGCCACCGCGTAGGCGAGGTTGGACTGCAGATTCGTGATCTTGGAGACCTTCACGCCGGGGCCGAGTTCGATCTCGTAGCGGGTGACCGTCGGGCCTCGCTGGAAACCGGTGACGTGGGCGTCGACGTTGAATTCCTCGAAGACCTCCGTGATGGCGTCGATCATCCGATCGTTGGCCTCGCTGCGCTCCTTCGCCGGCTCGCCCGGGATCAGCAGTTCGGTGGACGGCAGGACATAGCTGCCCTCTGCCCCCTGCGGTGCGGCTGGGGACGAGGACGCCTCCGACGCGGTGGCGTCCCCGTTCCCGTTCTGCCCCTCGGCCTTACCCGCAGCCAGTGTGGCAGCGTCGATGCCGGAGCGAGCGACGATGGCCTGGCGCATGGCCTCGCGGGACTGGTTGACAGCCTTGTCTCCTGCCGCGCGCTCTTCGGCGTGGCTCCGCCCGGCAGCGGGCTCGGTCTGCGGAGATTCCTCGCGCGCCGCGGGGATCGCGGAACGCTGTTGGGCACGAGCGGGCTTGCGGCGTGGCGCGTCCTCCTCCGGGCTAGCGGCGACATCGAGCACCGCGGTCTCATCCGTATCGGAGACCAGCGGGAGTGGCTCATCGATGTCATCGGGGACGGCTGGCTCGGGCTGTCGTGGCGCGGCAGCCCGCGGCGCTGGGGCGCTGCGGCGGCGGGCGCGGCGGGCAGGCTGCGCGGGCTCCTCCTCCACCGGGTAGTTGGCCGCCGGGGACTTCTTCCGGCTGCGGGTTGGCAGGAGGTAATCGTCTTGGTCCACGGCCTCATCGAGACGCTGGTCGATTTCGCCGTACGGATCGTCGTCGTAGTCCTCTTCCGAATCTCGGGAGAAGCGTTCGCGCAGCGCGTCAAACGTGCCTTCGAGTCCAAGCCAGGAAACGGATCCGGCGAAGAATTCGGCGACCGTGCGGCCGGTGAGCTGCAGGGCACCGTAAATCATGACGAGGAAAAGCAGCGGAACGGCAACGTAATTACTGAAGCCCACGGACATCGGCGTGCCGATGAACTGTCCGACGATGCCGCCCGCCCCGGCCTTATCCGCGGTGCTGGTCGGAAGACCAGCGAAGATGTGGATGATCCCCAGCAGGGATCCGGCGACAAGACCCACGCCGAGGCCGCGGCGCAGGTCGGAGCTCTGCGTCGTGCGAATTCCGAACATCAGGATCCAGGCAAGCCCCAGCAGGGCGACCGGGACGATGTACGCCCCCACACCGATAGCCCAGGTCAGCGCGTAGGCGATGCCTTTGCCGACCGCGCCAGTAACGTTGAACCACAGGGTGGCGGCGAGAATGAAGGCAACACCGCCGCTGACGAGCGCCGGGCCGTCGAAGCCGCCGCCGATCTGGCGTGGCCCCTCCTCGTCGAACTCATCGCCGTCGAGCTGCGTGTCCTCGACCGGCGCCACCTCCTTCGCCGCCTGCTTCTTGCGTCGGGGACGCCGCGGTTGGGTGCCGTCTTCGTGCTGCTGAGAGGCCAAACCTTCTACTTTCTTCTTCGACGTGCGGGCTTGTGGTCGGTGCGCGGCGAATTCGGCTGCGTCTGCGTCCTCGCTCTCATCCCGGGGACGCCGGAGCGCGCCACCGATTCCGCTGGCTACCGAGTCCGCGATAGTTTTGATGCTTCCGCCCACGGCACGGTAGGCACTGCCCGTCCTACCAAACTCCATGTCGGAGGCCGAACTACCCGACCGCGCGGTCTTGGCCGTCGACGCACCGGGGTCGACGGAGAGGTCCTCGTCGATCCCCATGCGTGGGGCACGGCGCCTCGCAGCTGGGCGAGAATCCCGCTGACCGGGGCGAGAGGGAGCGCGCCGGGAGCGGTTGCGGGAGGGCGACGTGCCGGGACGGTTTCTGACAGACATGTCCGCCATACTAGTCCCAGTAGTCACATGTTTAACACTTTCAACACGCCTCGCATTGGATTTCCTGGCGAGAATCCCGGTCATCCGGGCACGGAACTCCCCTCCCCCACCGCCCCATGGGGCGGCAAAAACACGGGGACGAAAGAAAGACCGGGCCGTGGGTCACCGCGTGTGTCACGGCGAGCCCCCGGCCCGGTCAGCCAGTTCAGTCGTTATTGAGCAGGCACCGACGGTGCGTCCTCCAGCTCCTCAACGATCTCGCTGGTCATCGGAACCACGGTCGGAACGATCAGCGGCTTGCGGTTCCACTTATCGGAGACGTGGCGGGCGAGACGACGACGCAGGGTCTGAGCCATGCGGTAAGGGTTATTCTCCCCCTCACCGGCCAGGTCCATCATCACGTCGTCAGCGATCTCGCTGAGCTCCTTGAGCAGGTCCTTGGCGTCCCCAGAGAAGCCCTTGGCCTGGATGTGCGGAGCCTCCAGCGGACGGCCCGTGCGGTTGTCGATCACCACGGATACGGCGATGAGGCCACCCTCGGCCATCGCGGTGCGGTCCTCGAGGGTATCCGCGTCCACGTCGCCC
>NZ_JASLIP010000015.1 GCF_030152825.1 Corynebacterium sp. | reverse complement strand
ATCGCGGAGGCCACTGAGCTCGCTGCGGAGAAGTCGCTGGATGTCTCGTTCCAGCAGGCGGATATCCACCAGCTCCCCTTCGCGGACGCCACCTTCGACGTCGTCTTCTGCCACCAGGTCCTGCACCACGTCGCAGACCCGCAGGTCGTACTCCAGGAGTTCCGGCGCATCACGAAGCCCGGCGGGATCATCGCCGTCCGGGACGCCGACTTCGGCTCGATGACGTGGTTCCCACCCAACCCGGGGCTATCCCGCTGGCGCGCGACCTTCTCCGTCGGGCTGGCAACCCACGACGGCAACCCCGCCATGGGGCGCCAGCTGCCGCACACCTTCTACTCCACGGGGCTCACCGACCTCAGCGTGAGCGGCAGCCTCACCGCCTACGCCAGCGAGGCGGAGCGCGAGGCGCTGGCCGAGAAGTGGACGCGCCGCAGCATGTCGCCCCACTCCGCCCGCACCACCGCTGCCGCACTCGGCGAGGACTTCCCCGATACCGCTGTGACAGATGACGGCGAACTCGTGCCCAGCGAGCTCGGCGCGGTCACCCGCGAGGCTCTCACCCAGATCACCGAGGGTTGGGCCCAGTGGGCCGCCACCGGCGGCGCGGCATTCTTCATCCCGAACACCGAGGTCATCGCGCGCGTGCACTAGGGCTCACGCAGCGCTAGCGACCCTGAAACTTCGGCGCCCGACCCTCGCGCCGGGCTGTTCGAGCCTCTGCTGCATCCTCACTGGCCCAGGTGGCGGCGAAGAGTTCCTGAAGGCGGGCCCGGGTCCCCACCCGTGTGTCCCCGTCATCGCTCAGCGAGTTCAGCGTCGCCTTGGAGTGCTCCATCGATAGGGGCGCCTGGGCTGCGATCTTGGCGGCGAACTGCTCCGCGGTCGCGTCCGGCGGGTCGATGGCAAAACCCATGTCGCGGGCCTGCTCGGCGCTGAGGTGTGCCCCGCCGAGAAAAATATTGCGCGCCCATGCCCCACCCATAAGCTCCACGGCGCGGCTGTGCGTCCATTCGTCGAAGGCGAAGCCGTGGCGCGCCACGGGAACCCAGCACTCCCCCGCATCCTGGAAGACCCGCAGGTCGCAGGCCAGGATCAGCTGGCACCCCGCCCCGATCGCGGGCCCGTGGACGTCCGCGATGACCGGCACTGGTGCCTCCAACACGGCCTGCAGCATGCCCTCGACGGCCCTATCGAAGCCATCCTCATATACCCCGCCCCCGAGGTCGGCGCCAGCACAGAATACGGGACCCGTTCCCGTCAGGAGGATCGCCCGCGCGCCCGCAGCCACGAGCTCGCGCACGCCGTCCGCGATGGCGAGGCATTCTGCCGTGCGCAGCGCATTGCGCTTATCGGGCCGGTCGAGAGTAATCACCCCGACCTGGCGGTCACCATACGGCCCCTGCTCCTCGGAAAATCCTACGCGGACCAAAGCCTGGCCGGCGCCGGAATCATTGTTCTTCACGCCCTCAACTTAACCGCCCATGCCCCGCCGGCAGGGCGGTTTCGGTCGATCGCGGGAGAACTACTGCTTCTGCAGCGAGGTTCCCTCGTAGAAGGTATGCGGGTTCGGGCCGCGACGGCCTGCCTCGCCCTCCTCGATCGCAGTGATGCGCTGCATCTGGTCCTCAGTGAGCTGGAAGCCGAACACGTCCGCGTTGGTGCGGATGCGCTCCGGCTTGGAGCTGCGCGGGATCACCACGTCGCCGCGCTGAATGTGCCAGCGGATGATGACCTGGGCGACGGTCACCCCGTGGGCGTCCGCGATGGCCTGGAAGGCCGGGTTATCCAGGTTCTGGCCCTGCTTCAGCGGGGACCAGGACTCGGTCAGGATGCCGCGCTTGGCATTCTCAGCACGCAGCTCGTCCTGGTTGAAACCAGGGTGAACCTCGATCTGGTTCACAGCCGGGGTATCGCCGCTGGCCTGGGTCATCTTGTCCAGAACCTCTGGGTAGCTATTGCACACGCCGACGCTGGCGGTTTTGCCCTGGTCCCGCAGGGTCACCATGTCCCGGTAGGCGGTGGCGTACATTCCGATCTTCTCTACTGGCCAGTGGACCAGGTAAAGATCCACGTAGTCCAGGCCGAGGCGCTCCAGGGAGGCATCCAGGGCACCAGCGACACGGTCGTGGCTATCATTCCACAGCTTGGTGGTGACGAAGAGCTGCTCGCGGGTCACCTCGCCGGCATCGATGGCGTCCTGGATGGCGCGACCGACCTCCTCCTCGTTGCCGTAGACCGCGGCCGTGTCGATGTGGCGGTAGCCCGCAGCGATCGCGGCCCGCACCGCGTTGTAGCAGGTCTCGCCGGACAGCTGGAAAGTACCGAAGCCCAGCTGCGGGATCTGCCGACCGTCGTTCATGGTCAGCAGCGGGATGACGGAATTATTGTCCAGATTCTGAGTAATAGTTGGCATGCCTCCCTGTTTACCTTTTTCCACTCCACCCCGCCGTAGCCAGTCCGGTCGGTAAAATCCTTAGCGCACAGAAATGTCGCAGACATTCGCGCGTTTCTGCCCCTTAGAAAGCACCAACCGCCACCGACTTCAAGCAAAGGAACGGATGACAGGGACAGCGCTCCACATCGAGAAATTAAATAAATTCTACGGCGACCACCACGTACTGAAGGACATGAGCTTTTCCGTCCAACCGGGCGAGATCTACGGCTTCGTCGGCTCCAACGGTGCGGGAAAATCTACGACGATGCGCATCGCTCTGGGGGTCCTGGCAGCTGACTCGGGCGAGGTCCGGCTGGGCAACACCCCGATGAACGATGACCTGCGCCGCCGGATCGGCTACATGCCAGAGGAGCGCGGACTTTATAACAAGGAAAAGATCGCCGACCAGCTGAGCTTCTTCGGCCGCCTCCACGGCATGAACAAGTCCGCTGCCGCCAACGCCGCGCAGGATCTGCTGGAGCGCCTAGACCTTGGGGAACGCGCCCAGGACAAGCTGGAGGAGCTCTCCCTGGGCAACCAGCAGCGCGTCCAGCTGGCGGCCTCCCTCATCCACGACCCGGACGTCCTCATCCTGGACGAGCCCTTCTCCGGGCTGGATCCGGTCGCGGTGCAGGTCATGTCCGATATGCTCGTCGAGCGCGCCCAGCGTGGCGTGCCCGTACTCTTCAGCTCCCACCAGCTGGATCTAGTCCAGCGGCTCTGCGACCGCGTGGGCATCATCACCGCCGGCCAGATGCAGGCCGAGGGTGGCGTCCAGGAGTTGCGCGAGCGCGGCCCGGTCGTCTTCGAGATCGGCACCCCGGCGCGCGACTGGTACCCGGATTTCGCCACCTTCGTCGGCGAGGACGACGGAACCGTCCTGCTGCAGGTCGACCGCCAGGACCGTGACCAGGAGCTGTTGCGTGACGCGCTCGCGGCCGGTCCGGTGCACCACTTCCAGCGCCGCATCCCCGACCTGACCGACCTGTTCCAGGAGGTCATCCAGGGGGCGAAGCAGCAGGCCGCGGAAGAAAGCATGACCCGTGAGGGAGGCGCAGCATGAGTCACACCAGTTCAAACACGATCCGTACCGTCGCCGCCCGTGAGATCGCCGTCGCGGTGCGGAACAAGGGAATCATCTTCTCCCTGATCATCACGCTCATCCTCGCGATAGGAGGTATCGGAGTAGCCAGCTACTTCAACAACCGGGAGGACGACGCCCCGGCACTCGCGGTGGTGGGAATTTCAGCCGAGGATTTCAGGCAGGTGCAAGACAGTCTGGGAGACAACGTCGAAAAACTCTCCGTCGCCGATGCCACCAGCCGCGATGCCGCGGAGGCCGCGGTGAAGGAGGACATCGACGCAGCCCTGATCAAAACCGACGAGGGCTACGAGCTGCTCAGCGACGGGCAGCCCAAGAGCAGCATCCAGGCCACCGTCGCGGCCGTGACGAGCACGCTGACCCAGAACGAGGCCCTAGACAAGCTCGGCATCAACCCGCAGGAATTCGGCGAGGCGATGGGTGCCGCGAACGTGAAAACCACGGACATTAGCGAGGACCCCGTCGAAGAGCAGATGGGCGCCATCGTCACCGTCATGCTGGGGATGATGCTGATGACCTTCTTCATCATGCTCTTCGCCGGAAACATCGGCGGGCGCATCACCGAGGAGAAGTCCTCCCGCGTCGTGGAGATCATCCTGGCGAGCGTGCGACCGCTGGACTTCCTCGCGGGCAAGCTCATCGGAAACACCATCGTGGGCCTGGTAGCCACAGCTGTGATCGTGCTCGCTAGCGTGGCGGCACTGTCGATCTCCGGGCTGACCGATGGCTTCGAGTTCGACATGTCGGTGCTGCCGATGATCCTGGTGTCCTTCATCCTGGGCATGCTCTTCTTCGGCAGCCTTTACGCAGCTGCGGGGTCGATGGTTAGCCGCACCGAAGACCTACAGTCCACGCAGATGCCAATCCTGCTGTTCGTCTTCGGCATGATCTACGCCCCCGCATTCGGTTTCAGCGCGCTCGACAGCACCATCATGCAGGCGCTTGGCTGGCTCCCGCCGTTCAGCCTGGCCGTCGCCCCGCTGCAGTACGTGGCCGGACACATGAGCCTGGCTGCGGTACTCGCGGCCTATGCGCTCTGCGTGGTCGTGGTCATCGCTGTGCTGGCGCTCGTGGCGCGGATCTACCGCAATGCGATCCTGCATAACGGCAAGAAGATGAGCTGGATCGGCGCGCTGAAATAGCAGTTTCAACCACCTCTGGTGTCAGCCACTCACGTACCCGACCCCCGCACGGTTCCTTGCGAGCCAGGCGGGGGTTATTTGTATTAGGGCCGCCCGGCACGCCCCTTCCCTGACTACCCAACCCCACCCAATCCGAACTAAGGGTAGGCTTACCGGCATTATGCCGTAGCCCCAGAACACCATGGAACCCCTCGCGATCAGCGCCACCCGGCCCGCTTCATACGCTGATCACCAGCTGCTCGATACCCCAAGCGAGCGCGGTCATCGCATCATCCGCGCTGAGGTGTGCAGCATCAGCGCTCCGGCAAAGAATTTGCGCCGGATCGCCATCCAGTCCCCCGAACTAAATGGTTTCCAACTCTCGGGTCCCGATGAGTTCTTTGGCCTCCTTATGCCCCCGACCCCCGGCGCGCAGCTGCACCTTCCAGATCACGATGGTGGCATTAACATCCGCGCCAGGGTGGCGGCTATGTCGGAGGGGCGGCGCCCGAATCTGCGTTGGTATACCGTCCGAACACTTGATTCCGAACGTGGAATCCTCACTTTCGATGTGGTTACGCACGGCATGAGCAGCCCTGATGACGAGCACATCGGCCCCGGGCTTGCGTGGGCATTGAGCGCCCGCATCGGCGATGACGTCGCTTTGTGGACATGCCAGGGCCTGTGGCATCGTAAGCAGGCTTCCCAGAGCTTGATTGCTGACCCCTCAGCGGTACCTTCCCTCCGGGCCATCCTGGAGTACACGCAGACCTTCGCGCCCGAACAGTTACCCGAGTTGCACGTGATTGTGCTTGCTGAAAGCCAGCACGACCTGGAACCGCTGCTACGGGAACACTGGGAGGACAAGGTAGGCAGCCTAAAAGTTATTCTCTGCCCCACCACAGAGTTCAGCGGCGCCACCCTGTCGCACCTTCGCCAACTCGACGAGGCCAAGCACGCCGCCACCCGCGCGTCATATGTCTGGGTCGCGGGCGAAGGAGATCTCTGCAAAGAGGTACGGCACCACGCTATTCACTCGTGGGGTCTTAAGAGCGCCTCCGTGCAATGGTGCCCGTACTGGTTCATCGGCAGCGCTCGCCCTTAGCTCGGGTCAGATGACGCCAACCCAGAGCACCTAGCCACTGCCCTTAGCGGCGTGCGCTAGGAGGTCTGGGCGGGGCTATCGACGACTCCTCGTGGCACGATGATCGGCGCTGTGCCACGGGGGTCCTCCCACACCTCAGCGCGCAGGCCATAGGCCTCGTGGAGCACATCCTCCGTGAGCGCTTCCCGCGGTGTGCCCTGCGCGATTTTTTTCCCGTCCTTCATCACGATCATGGTGTCACTGAAGGCGCCAGCCAGGCTGAGGTCGTGCAGCACCGTCACAACTGTCTTGCCCTCCCGAGCAAGCTCACGCACGACCCCCAGGATCTCCATCGCATGCGCTGGGTCTAGGTAAGTCGTCGGCTCATCCAGCAACACGACTGGCGTATCCTGCGCCAGCACCATCGCCATCCAGACGCGCTGCCTCTGGCCGCCAGAGAGCGCCGCCACATCACGAGCGGCAAGGTGGTCAGTCGCTGTTTTCTCCAACGCTTCCCGCACCTTCTTCCGGTCCTCGGAGGGTGATTCGCTCCCACCCCACAACGCGCGCCGGTAGGGGTGCCTCCCACGCTCCACCAGCTCCCCTACCGTCAGCCCCGGCGGGCAGATCGGATGTTGCGGCAAGAGCGCGATGAGCCGAGCTGCCTCGCGAGCGCCCAAGCTGTGGACGTCCTTATCCCCGACGAGCACCCGCCCCTGGCTGGGAACGAGAAGCCTGGACAGCGCCTTGAGCAGGGTGGACTTGCCACAGCCATTGGGCCCCAGCAGCGTCGTGACCTGACCCGGCTGCGCTTTAAAAGAGACATCCTTAACGATGCTCCGGTCCTCGCTGTAGCCGGCCGTCACGTGCTCGACTCGCATACTCATTGGATCATTCCTTTCACAGTTCCGCGACGCGCGGCCAACCACACCAACCAAATCAGCGCAGGTCCGCCGATAATCGCGGTCACCAAACCCACAGGAGCAGTAAAGGGCAACGCACCTGCCACCACCGCGCACACGGCCATGAGCGCGGATCCCGCAACAGCCGAACACAACGAATGAGGTGTAGGGGTGCCGGCCACCAACTTGGCCAACTGAGGAGCCAGCAACGCGATAAATCCGATGGGGCCAACAAAGGAAACCACGACCGCAACGATGCCCGTCGCTGCGATAAGCAAGATCGAGCGCACCCGAGCGACATTCACGCCAAGGGTGGAAGCGGTGGCGTCGTCATGAGCAAAAAGCGGAAGATCGACAGCGACGACGAGCCCCAAGACCACGAAAGGCAGCATGCCCAACACCATGGGCAGCAACGCTTCGGTGCGTACGAAGCCGGTAGAACCAGCTAGCCACGTTTGGGCATCGGCAGCACGGGTCAGCTCCGCTTTGAGCAAAAGGTACTGCACCAAGGCCTGCGTCAGAAAAGAAAGCGCCAGGCCAATCAGCACCACGCGCTGTGAGGTGCCAAAGCCACCGAGCAGCATAAGCAGCGCGACAATCACCAGGGAGCCGATGAGGGCGAGCCCCGCACGCCACCAAAACGTCGGGATGCCCTCGCTCCATGCCGGTCGGGCAAGCACTGTGCCCGCAACAACAAGCACTGCTGCGCCCCCGGAAACGCCGAGAATATCGGGGCTGGCTAGCGGGTTGCGGGCCATGGCTTGAGTCCATGATCCGGCGAGCCCCAGGGCCGCGCCAACCACGACGGTGGCGATGGCGACGGGAAGGCGCAGATCCCACACAACGTTGATCGCTTGGCGCGTACCGCCACCGGTGAGAACATCAAGCACCTCAGCCGGGCTGAGCTTCACAGCCCCCTGCCCAAGAATGAGGAGATAACACAGCACCGTGGCGGCGGCGAAGCCTAATGTCGCCAGGAAGATACGCCTGGTGCGAGCGCGCTTGACTGCGTGCAATGCCGTCATCCCGCTCACACTGCCACCTCCGCGTCTTTCGAGCCCGAAATGCCTCTCCGGCGACGAACCGCCGCGACCATAATGGGCGCACAGCCGATAGCCAGAACAATCGACATCTCGAGTTCATTCGGCTGCAGCACGAAACGACCAACAATGTCTGCCAATAACGTGGCAGCGCCGCCTACCACCGCGGTTGGCACCAGCAAGCGCGTAAGCCCAGGGCCGGTGACAGGCCGCAGCAAATGCGGTACGGCAAAGCCCACGAAAGTAACAAGCCCCACGGTGGCTGTCGCCGAACCGGCAAGAATGACCACCGCAGCGGCGGCGAGCAGACGTGCTCGGGCGGGCGAGCCACCCAGGGAACGAGCCGCATCCTCGCCCATGGCCAGAAGGTCCAGTGGCCGTGCCGCTAACGCCGCGCACAGCGCCCCGAGGGCTAGGCCGACAGCAGCCAGCAGCACGTCATCCATACCGCGCCCTGCGGTGGAGCCGACGGTCCAGCGTCGCAGTCCCTCCAGGGTGTCGGAGGAATAGAGGCTCAGCATATTCGTGGCCGCTTGCAGGGTGAAGGTGACGCCGACACCTACGAGCACCAGCGTCAATGGGTCGCGGGAGACCCGGGAGATAAGCAGGACGACCAGCGCGGCAATGGCCGCACCGATAAGCCCTGCCACTGCCCGGTGCCCGACCGTCGTCGCCCATCCCACGGTGAGTGAGACGGCGACCGCGAATCCCGCGCCGGCGTTGACACCGATGATGCCGGGGTCCGCCAAGGGGTTGCGTGTCCAGCTCTGCGCAATCGCTCCCGCCATGGCGAGGGCTGCGCCCGCGAACACAGCCAAGAGAGTGCGGGGCACGCGCAGGTCCCAAATAATCCCTTCCTGCTCTGCGCCAGCGGTGGAATGTGGCGCGTGGTGCGGCCCGTGCAGGAGGATGCTGGTGACCTCCCCCATCGACAGGCTGCGGGCCCCTAGGTACAGGGAGGCAATCATCAAAAGCACCAGAAAAACCAGTGCGCCAAGCGTAACCGCGACAACGGACAGGGTACGCCTAGCTCCCGCACCCCCACGTAGGCGTTGTGCGGGAGAGGCGAGCGGTGAGAGCGCTTTAATCACAGAGCTTCTGCAGCTAGACCGCGTCGGAGAACTTCTCGACGGCCCACGGGATGGTCAGGGGGTTGGGCATGCTCATCGCGTTACCGACATTTTCCTCCATCCAGTACACCTTGCCCTCGCGAACTACCTCGAGCTTGCTGAAGGTTGGATCCTTCTTCAGAGTTTCTGCCGCCCCCTGGTAATCGAGCACAAAGAGGTGATCCACGTTGTTGAGCTCGTTGTAATTCTCGGGAGCGATGTCGCGGTAGAACTCACCGCCGTTGCCTTCCAGCTCCTTCGGAATGTCGAAGCCCAAGTTCTCGATGAACTGTCCTCGACCATCGCCGGAAGTGTATAGGCCAATCTTGCCGTCGTAGGGCATGACGATAGCTGCACGCTTGCCCTTGAGCTCAGGGTGCTGCTTTTGGAAATCCTCGAAAGCCTTCTGCGTCTCCTCGACGAGCTTGTCCCCCTCCTCCTTCTTATCCACAGCCCCCGCGATCTGGGTTACCTGGTCTCGCCACGGGATCTGCCAGTCCGTCGTCCCCTCTGGCTTGACGGTGGTTGGGGCAATGTCGTTGAGAGCCTTCTTCGCCTGCTCATCCACGGCGTTGTTCACAGCGATGATCTTGTCGGGATCGGCAGCCGAAATCTTTTCCAGAACTTCAGCAGTAAAGCCGGTACCGGTGCCGTAGACAGTTTCTGGCTTCTCGTCACCAAGCTTGTCAGTTGCCCATGGGCCAACGCCCGAGGCATCCACATCGCCCTCCGCACCCCACGGCGCTACCAGGACAGGCTGGATTCCGAGAGCGAGCAGTGTATCGGCGTCCCCGAGACCAACTGCCGCGATCCGCTCATTGCCTGCCCCTTCCCCTTCTGAGGCCTGCTCTTCCCCTCGCGCGCAACCGGTGAGAACGAGGGCGGATACAGCCAGGGCTGCTGTGGTCTTGATAGCCGAGCGGCGGCTCAGATTCTTCTTCAGGAACATGTCGGCCTTAAAGTGTGAGATTTTATGACGTATCGGCTGCCAAGAGACTGAACGGTATAAGCGACCCAAAAGATCCGGAAAAAATACTCCGGAAGGCCACGAACACAGCATGTCACTCAACAACCCCAGCCATAATACCAAGGGTAGCCTAACCATACAATGCCTACCCTTGCCTGATGATCGCGAAGACCAAAAAACTAGATCAGCTTCAACCCCAGGGACCAGCACCGAGACCCACCGCGGCACATACACAGAACAACCCCCGCTTGGACCCTCGAGAACCAGGCGGGGGTTGCGTGCGCTGTAGCTAGCCAGCGTCGCTTTAGGGGGGGGTGACGCTGTGCTAGTTACTTCGCATCGATGAGATCGATGACGAAGACCAACGTACGGCCCGCGAGGGGGTGCGGGGTACCGGCCGGGCCATAAGCCAGCGCCGGCGGGATCGTCAGCTTCCGGCGGCCACCCGCCTTCATGCCCGGGATGCCCTCCTGCCAACCAGCGATCAGGCCCGAGAGCGGGAACTGGATCGACTCACCGCGGTCCCAGGAGGAATCGAACTCCTGGCCGGTCTCGAAGTCCACGCCCACGTAGTGCACCTCCACCATGCCGCCCGGCACGGCCTCAGCACCGTCGCCGACCACCAGGTCCTCGATCACGAGCTCCTCAGGCGCCGAGCCAGCCCCGGCGTCAATCTGCGGCTTCGACATTCTTTGCCACTCTCCTCACACCGGCCATCACAAACCGGCAAGTTTTATTCTCATAAAACACCCCGCCCCTGCCCATGTGCAGGAGGCGGGGTGTCACAGCGCCGACTGTACGTAGCCGACGTAGCTGACGCGAACCACGTTCTCACGCGGCCCGGCTAGCAGCAATTAGCGGTTGAGCTTGCGCTCGCCCTGGCCGGTGTAGATCTGACGCGGGCGGTTGATGCGCGCGGTCGGGTCGTTGACCTGCTCCAGGTAGTGAGCGATCCAGCCCGGCAGACGGCCGATTGCGAACAGGACCGTGAAGAAGTCGGTCGGGAAGCCCATCGCGCGGTAGATCAGGCCGGTGTAGAAGTCGACGTTCGGGTACAGCTTGCGCTCGATAAAGTAGTCATCGTTCAGCGCAATGTCCTCCAGCTTCATAGCCAGGTCCAGGAGGTGGTCACCGCCCAGGTGATCCAGGATCTGGTGAGCGGACTCCTTCACGATTGCCGCGCGCGGGTCGTAGTTCTTGTAGACGCGGTGGCCGAAGCCCATCAGCTTCACGCCGTCTTCCTTGTTCTTGACCTTGGTCATGAACTCGTCGGCGTTGTCGCCGTTCGCGTGGATGTCCTCGAGCATCTCCAGAACGGCCTGGTTAGCACCACCGTGCAGCGGACCAGACAGCGCGTTGATGCCACCGGCGACAGAAGCGAACATGTTGGCGTCGGAAGAACCGACCATGCGGACCGTGGAGGTGGAGCAGTTCTGCTCGTGGTCAGCGTGCAGGATCAGCAGCTTATCGAGCGCGTCGACGACGACCGGGTCAACCTCGTAAGGCTCGGTCGGGTAGCCGAACATGCTGCGCAGGAAGTTCTCGCGAGCGTTCAGGGAATTGTCCGGGTACATGTACGGCTTACCCTGGGCTGCGCGGTAAGCGTAGGCGGCCAGCATCGGGACCTTCGCCATGAGGCGGTAGGTGTTCAGCTGCTGCTTCTCCGGGTCACGCGGATCCAGATCGTCCTGGTAGTAGGTGGACAGAATGTTCACGGAGGATGCCAGCACGCTCATCGGGTGAGCGTCGCGCGGGAAGACGCGGAATGCGGCCTTGAAGTCCTCGTCCAGGAGGGTGTGGCGGCGGATGCGCTCGGAGAACTCCTCGAGCTCATCCTGGTTCGGCAGCTCGCCGTTGATCAACAGGTAGGAGACCTCGTTGAAGGTGGCATTGTTAGCCAGGTCAGCGATGTCGTAACCGCGGTAACGCAGAATGCCGTTTGCGCCGTCGATGTAGGTGATCTCGGACTTGGTGGAGCCCGTGTTCACATAGCCAGGGTCCAGGGTGGTCAGACCGGTTTCGGCCAGCATCTTGCCAAGCGCGACGCCGTCGTTACCCTCGGTCGCCTTGACGATGTCCATCTCGTACTCTCCACCTGGGTAGTGGAGAACGGCCTTGTCCTGATTATCGGTAGCCAATTGCCATCCCTTTCTAAAAGTTCACGTGCGATATCTCCACACGCGGAGTACGTCCGTAGCTAACAGTGTATAGCGCTTGTGGCTCGTCTCGCGGCGTACACCTTGAAACTTTGCGTGCTGCGCCCGCATTAGCGGGCACCGAGCCGCCAGGCGACTCTAGTGAAGTTCCCTGCCGCTGCCGTTCCACAGCGCCGTGGGGATACCCCAGCATTCTACGTCATATGTGAGCTACGCGACATTCTTGGGGAGCGCCGCCTCTACCCCCCAGCGGATGGCGGCACCCAGAACGCCGCCCGCTAAAATGAGAACTGAACCACAAAGCCCACCGCCTCACGCGGCCACGCAGTGAGGACAGTTAGGACAGCAAGGAAGGTCCGAATCTATGGCAACCCCAAACAACGAACTGCCAACTCTGCCCCAGGAACTCATCCCCGGAGACGGCCGCTTCGGCTGCGGCCCGTCCAAGGTTCGCCCAGCTCAGCTGCAGGCCATCTCCGATAGCGCAGCCATCATGGGCACCTCCCACCGCCAGGCTGGGGTCAAGGACGTCGTCGGCAGCGTCCGCGAGGGCCTGAGCGAACTGTTCAGCCTCCCTGAGGGCCACGAGATCGTGCTTTCCCTCGGTGGCGCAACCGCATTCTGGGACGCCGCTAGCTTCAGCCTGATCCGCAACAAGTCCGCCCACCTCACCTACGGCGAGTTCTCCGGCAAGTTCGCCACCGTCTCCAAGAAGGCGCCGTGGCTCGACGCCCCGGAGATCGTCGAGGCAGAGCCGGGCACCGCACCGTCCCCGTCCCAGCTGGATAACGCGGACGCTGACGTCGTCGCGTGGGCTCACAACGAGACCTCCACCGGCGCGATGGTGGACGTCACCCGCCCGGCCGGCGACGCGCTCGTCCTGATCGACGCCACCTCCGGTGCTGGTGGTCTTCCGGTGGACATCGCCCAGACTGACGCTTACTACTTCTCCCCGCAGAAGTGCTTCGCCTCCGACGGTGGCCTGTGGCTCGCCGCCTTCTCCCCTGCCGCGATCGAGCGCGTCGAAGAGATCGCCGCAACCGACCGCTACATCCCGGCCTTCCTGGACCTGAAGACCGCCGTTGATAACTCCCGCAAGAACCAGACGTACAATACCCCGGCCGTCGGCACCCTGGTGATGCTCGACAACCAGGTGCAGTGGATGAATGAGAACGGCGGCCTGGACGGCATGGTCAAGCGCACCACCGAGTCCTCCAGCCACCTGTACTCCTGGGCTGAGAACCGCGACGGCGCCAACCCATTCGTCACCCCGGCGTCCGCCCGCTCCCTGGTCGTGGGCACCATCGACTTCGACGAGTCCATCGACGCCGCACAGATCGCCAAGATCCTGCGCGCCAACGGCATCCTGGACACCGAGCCGTACCGCAAGCTGGGCCGCAACCAGCTGCGCATCGGCATGTTCCCGGCCATCGACCCGGAGGACATCAAGAAGCTGACCGCCGCGATCGACTGGATCCTCGATAACGGCCACGCCGCGAAGTAACTGATCCAGCGGGGCTGGTTTCTAGCCCCTCCCCTGCGCCGGCCGCGCGCCCGAGAACCATCCGGGCCCGGCCGGCGCCGACGTACCTGCCCGGGGTTCGTTACCCAACAAGCACTGTGACTGCGGCACACCGGCAGGCAATCTTCGTTAAAGTTGAAAAGAGTGATTTTTAGGCGTGAGGAGGCCCCAATGAGGGAACTGAAACTGGTAACGACTGACAGCGATGCTCAGTCGCTGGTTTTCGTACCCGCCGAGGCACCGGCGGGGGCTGAACCTGCCGAAGAGTTCTTCCTCGCGGTCACCGACGAGCTCCGCGAGCTGCTGGCCGCGGCCGAGCAGGCTGCGGACGCTGCCGGGGTTCCGGAGGCAGACACCGAGGGCGCTGGCGCCGAATCATCGGATGCTTCGGAGGACGATGCCGGTTCCGGCACTTCTGGTGACGGGCTGGCTGCCGCGTTCTCCGAGCTGCGGGAGAACGAGTCCCGTGCCCGTGCCGAGCGCGAACGCGCCCGCCAAACCGAGCAGGAGTCCGCAGACGAGGAACGCGTCCGCAAGGGCTTCGGGACCAAGGCGGGCAGCGGGCGGCCACACCGGACCCGCATCGCGCTGAGCCCCCGCATCATCCAGGATCGGGTCCGCCACGGCGCCAGCATCGCGGAGCTCGCCGAGGAAGCAGACACGGACGAATCCCGCATCGAGCCTTATGCGTGGCCCATCCTGCAGGAGCGCTCCCGCATCGCGGAACTGGCCCGATCGGCTCGTCCGGCCACGAGCGAGGGCACGTCCGAGCACCCGCTGTGGGAGGCACTGGCCACTGCCTTCGCTGCGCGCGAGGAGAACGTCGCCGATACCCAGTGGGATGCTCACCAGGATCAGTCCCGGCAGTGGGTCGTGACCATCAGCTGGGCGAAGGCTGCGGCGGGGCAGACCAACACGCACTCCGCTGAGTTCCTCTTCGAGCCCTCCGCCACCGGCGACCACAACCTGGTCCACCCGCTGGACTCCGTGGCCCGCGACCTCGTGGATCCGCGATTCTCCCAGCCGGTGCGCAGCGTGACCCCGCTGCACCCGGTGGACAACGCCGAAGGCGGTGGTGGCCACCCGGCCGCTGGTGCCCACGACCTGTTCGCCAACACCCAGGGCGGCACGACCCCCGAGCGCGAGGAGGATCAGCGTGCACCGGAGCAAGGCAACGCACCGACCAGCGGCGAGGCCGCTGAGTCCGGCGCCGAGCAGGGCGAGGATTTCCTCCTGCATCCGACCGGGGAGCAGGGCAAGAAGCGCCGCCGCAAGGCCGTCACCCCGCACTGGGAGGACGTCCTGCTGGGCGTGCGCACCAATCCGAAGAAGAAGCGCTAAAGCACACCGTCGATAGGGTTAAGCCATGGCCGAAGACACCGCGAACCCCAACCAGGGTGCCGTCATCACCCAGCCACACACGCTGGTCACCTTGTGGTTCGTTAACGCGGCGGATCCCCGCAGCGTGTTGGACGCCGAGCCCGCCCCCGACCGTGGCTTCGCGCGCAAGTACCTCGCCCAGGTCAACCCGGCCTGGCCGCTCACACACATCGGGGACTTCGACATGACGCGCAGCACCTCACCCGATGTCCATGAGTTCTACATCGGCGCATTCCCCGACGTCTCGGTCGTGCAGACAATCATGCCGGGCCTACTGCGCCTCTCCGAGATCCCGGAGAGCTACCGCAACCTCGTCGCTGCCGCGGACGTATACGCCACGGCCTACGTGCCCGAGGATGCCGGCGAATCCGAGGACTCCCAGACCTACGCTGGTCTGGGCGGATTCGCCCACTGGTCCGGCGGCACCCTCAAGCGGGCGTTCAGCGCCACCCGGGAGAACATCCTGGAAGACGTGGGCCTTCCCATGCCCTTCGAGATGCCCTTCTGGGAGGGCAACGCCGAAGCCACGGGCATACAGCTGCCGTTTATCCCCCACGAGATCGCCGCGGCCGCCGCCGAGGAGTGGCTGGGATTCCGCACCGACGGCTCGGGCCCCAGCATCCACATCAGCGCCTTCGCTACCGACGGTCGCCCAGAAACGAAGTCGCGGGCCACCGATCCTGCCCGCCATAGCGGGGCGCGTTCGCAGTCCGCCGAGGACTCCGGACTGTCCGGCACAGACGACGGCGCCAGCTACGACGATTACACCCCGGGTGGCACGTCGAATACTGAGGTCAAGCCGGCAGCCGAGCTCGCGAAGGACGTCGCCGCCGCCACCGGTAGGCTCGCCGTGCGCGGTGCCAAGCAGGCCTGGGGCGGCCGCTATGGGATCAAGAACATGGGCCGCAAGCTCCGCGACGAGGCCCAGCGTCTGGCGCGCAATAGCGGGCGGAACTAACGCACGCGTCGGCCTGTCTCAGGCACCGCCACTGCCCCCCCCTAGTAACGGCTGGCGTAGAAGCCGATGGCGGCGGCCGTCGCCACGTTCAGCGAGTCCGTCCCCGGCATCATCGGAATCTTCGCCCGCACATCGGCCGCGCGCATCGCGTGCTCAGTCAAACCCGGACCTTCAGCACCAACCATGATCGCGATGCGCGCCCCCTCCCCCTGCTCGCGGCGCACCGCGTGCACCGCGTCCGCCAAACTCAGCTCCGTGTCCGGGGTCATCGCGATAATCTGAAAACCCGCCTCACGAACCGCACCCAGGCCGTGCTGCCAGTTCGTCGTCTTACCCGAAAACCGCGCCCACGGCACGCGCAACACGTGCCCCATGCTCACGCGCACCGCGCGGCGATAGAGCGGGTCGGCCGTTGCTGCACCAAAGAGCACCGCATCGACCCCCAGGCCCGCGGCATTGCGGAAGAGCGCACCAATATTCTCGTGGTCCCCCACGCCCTCCAGGATGGCAATCACGCTCGGCCCTGCGGGAATATCCGCCAGGACCTCCGGGACCGTGCGTTCCGGGATGCGATCTGCCGCGGCTACGAGTCCGCGGTGCATGTCGAAGCCCGCAACCTCCCGCAGCACGTCGCGGGAGACCTGGTAGACCACTGGCCCGCCGGCGGGCTGGGCGGCCGAGCAGGTGACGTCCTGAAGAACGGAGAGCTTGCCCTCGAAACCGACCACCGACCGCACCGGGTACCCCGAGGCCAACAGTCGTGGCACGACCAGCGAGCCCTCCGCGATGACCAGCCCCTTGCCGCCCGGCAGGTCGGGCCGGGAATCCGAGGAATTGAGGTCCCGGAAATCGTCCAGCCGCGGGTCTGCCGGGTCGGTGATGGCGATCGGGGCCAGGTGCACTAGTTAATCGCCCCCAGGATCGGGTCCACGGCGAAGTACACGACGAACAGGGCAGCCACGACGTACAGCAGCGGGTGGACCTTCTTCGCGCGGCCCGCGAGCACGGACATCACCACGTAAGTCACGAAGCCCACGCCGATGCCGTTGGCGATGGAGTAGGTAAACGGCATGACGACGATCGTCAGGAACGCCGGCAGCGCGATCGAGAAGTCGCTGAAGTTGATGTCCTTGACCTGCGACATCATCATCGCACCAACGATCACCAGCACGGGTGCTGCGGCCTCGATCGGGACGATCTCGTACAGCGGGGTGAGGCACATCGCGGCGAGGAACAGCAGGCCGGTGACGACGTTTGCCAGGCCGGTGCGGGCACCGTCAGCGATACCGGAGGCGGAGTCCACGAAGACGGTGTTGGAGGAGGCAGATGCCGCGCCACCGACGACCGCACCCGCGCCCTCGACGACCAGGGCGGTCTTCAGGTTCGGCAGGCGATCCTCGTCATCCATGAGATTCGCCTGCTTGCCGAGCGCCGTCATGGTGCCCATGGCGTCGAAGAAGTTCGCAAGCACCAGTGTGAACACCAGCAGGGAGGCCGCGAGCACGCCCACCCGGGAGAAAGCGCCAAGGAGGTCGACCGCACCCAGCAGGGAGAGGTCCGGCAGGCCGCCCACGGAGTCCGGCAGAGTCGGCACGGACAGGGACCAGCCCTTAGGGTTTGGCTCACCGTTCTCGAAAGACGCGCCCGACGGTGCGAGCGCCTCGATGACGACGGCAATGATGGTGTTGATGACAATGCCGATGAACAGGCCACCGCGGACCTTGCGGACCACGAGCCCGCCACAGATCAGCAGACCGAGGACGAAGACGAGGGTCGGCCAGGTAGCGATCGAGCCGTTGATACCCAGGCCGACCGGGACGGTGGTGCCAGCGGCATCCGGGACACGTCGGACGAAGCCGGAGTCCACCAGGCCGATCATGGCGATGAACAGGCCGATACCCACGCCGATCGCGGCCTTCAGGCTGGCCGGGATCGAGTTGAATACCGCCTCACGGAAGCCCGTGACGGCCAGGAGCACGATGATGATGCCGTCGATGACCACCAGCCCCATGGCCTCTGGCCAGCTCAGCCCCTCGGTAGCGACGAAGGTCACCGCGACCAGGGTATTAATGCCCAGGCCCGCGGCGATACCGAACGGGTACTTTGCGATCACACCAAAAGCAATGGTCATCACGCCGGCAGCGAAGGCC
This sequence comes from Corynebacterium sp., assembly GCF_030152825.1. GTDB lineage: Bacteria > Actinomycetota > Actinomycetes > Mycobacteriales > Mycobacteriaceae > Corynebacterium. The sequence continues at coordinate 2,331 of NZ_JASLIP010000015.1, read as the reverse complement.
GTCACCGCAGCGACGCGGGAGGTGCCCAGGACGTCGCCGTTGACGTCCGCTCCCGTACCCAGGATCAGCGGGTTCAGGATGATGATGTAGGCCATCGCGAAGAACGTGACCACACCACCGCGGATCTCGTCGGGGATGGTGGAGCCACGCTCCGTGATGTGGAAGAAGCGATCCAACCCGCTACGGGCAGGCTGTTGCGATGGAGCCGAATCTGGTGAGGCGGCGGAGGTGGACATGGACGCGCAAAATCCCTTCGGACGCAGTGTTATTTCGCCTAAGAGATTCTCACTTCGGCCCAAGATTCTGCAACTAACGCCCTCGTTGCCTCGGGGGTGGCCGGGGCTGGTCGCGGGGCTCCGGTCAGAACTTGCGCGGAGCCCTACCCATGGGTGGCCGGGGATGCGGCAATAACCGCGATAGACGCTGCGCCGACCGCAGTGTCTTTAGATTCCGTCGTCGAAGGCGCCGTACTCGCGGCCACCGGTGGAGTCGAACTCCTCCTTCGTCTCCGAATGCGCGCCGCAGCCGTAGGTCGCGTGCACCACGCGTCCATCGGCGGAATATTCATTGGTGCACATGCCGAACTGAGTATCGGGATTATTGATCGGCAGGTAGAAAGCGCAGGTTTTGCAGCTCATTGCCGCCTTCTCCGCGAACTCGGAGTTCGGCCCGAAGTTGCCCTTACGCCACCGCTGCAGGGTCTCGGCCAGCCCCTTCGCGCTCAGCGCCTGTGGTGCCTTCTGGTTGCGGGGGAAGTTCTCCAGCTCAGCGCGCCGGTCCTTCGCCAGTTCATCCCAGGACGCCAGGCGCTCGTCGTCCTCCCGGGGCGGGAGGGTATCGCCGGGGCCCAGGTCCCCCGGGCGCACGCGGTCCTCGTAGGGAACCCACTCGGGCGCAAGTTCGGCCTTCGCCCCTGCCTGGAGGGCGACCTCGTTGACGGTGATCTCCTGGCTGCCCGGCACCGCGGCGAGCACTGCGATCCATTCCCAGTCCTTATATCCGGGGGTGAGGCTCGCGAAGCGGTGGATGGCCACGTGCCCGGAGTCCTGCCCCTGGCGCGGCGGAACCTTCACCCCAAGGTGCTCGCCCACCTCCCCCTCGGCTGCTTCGGTGATTACCTCCCGGGCGATCTCACGGGCCTCGGCGCTGAAGAGCAGCTGGTCGCGCTGTTTCTTGTGCTTAGTCATCTCCCCCATTATGCCCTGCACGCCACCGAGCGGGGCACAGCCGAGCGCCTGGGGCACAATGGAGGCCATGACCATTGCAGCTTTTGCCCGTTCTGCGCGCCGGTCTGTCCGGCTGACGATCGGTGCGGTACTCGCCGCTGGCCTGCTGACCGGCTGCGGTTCCGCGGACGACGAGGACGCCCAGGTCGCCGGGTCCGCCACGGCAGCGGAAGATGCCCGGCAGCCGGAGCAGCTCGAGGCCACCGTGATCGCCGAGCACCCGTGGGACGCCACCAGCTTCACCCAGGGCGTGGAGGTCGTGGACGAGGGGAAACTCCTGGTGGGTACGGGCCGCAACGGCGAATCCCGGATCTACCACAGCACCGTCGACGGCGAGCAGTCCAATAGCCACGACCTCGACCGCCGCTACTTCGGCGAAGGAATCACGCGCCACGTCGATAAGGACGGCCACGCCACCGTCTGGCAACTGACCTGGAAGGAAAACACCGCATTCCGGCGGGACGCCGACACCCTCGGGGAAGTGGACCAGGCCCACTACGAGGGTGAGGGCTGGGGAATCTGCTCCACCGGAGAGCAGCTGGTGATGAGTGACGGCTCCGGCACGCTGACCTTCCGCGATCCAGAGAGTTTCGCCGCCACGGGCAGCGTGGACGTCACGCGTGGCGGCGAGCCCACCACCATGCTCAACGAGCTCGACTGCCGGGGTGACGAGGTCTGGGCCAACGTCTGGCAGAGCAACGAGATCTACCGCATCGATCCCACCACTGGTGAGGTCACCGGGGTCGTGGACATGACGGGGCTGGTGCCCAGCGCTCGGCAGGCCGGGGTCGACGTCCTCAACGGCATCGCCCACGTGCCGGGAACCGACCGCTTCTACCTGACCGGGAAGCTGTGGCACACGATGTACGAGGTCACCTTCGAGCCCGCGTAGGAGCTACGCGCCAACGCTCCCCCCCTCCCTCAAGGTGTTCTCCGATCGCACGCTGCGGGGGTGCGCCCGGCAGGGGCAGCCACTGCGACTTTGCGTCGGCGCAAGTTAGCATGAGTAGCCGTGAACTCTTCTAACTCTCAACCGCGCCCCGAGGACACCGAGCAGTTCCTCAAGCGAGCCAACGCAAGCAAGCCGACCCCGGCGGAGGGCGCA
>NZ_JASLIP010000093.1 GCF_030152825.1 Corynebacterium sp. | reverse complement strand
AGGGCTGCCACGCTGGCCAGGGTCCAGAGGACCTCCATGGTCTGCTCCCCCACCCAGGTCAGCGGGGCGAAGAGCAGGGCGGCGAAGGGCGGGTAGATGAAGCGGAATCCGGAGCGGGTGTCGAAGTCCACGTAGAGGTTCTCGCCGTCGATGAAGGCCTGTCCCGCGTTACGGAACACGCCCACATCCAGCAGGTACGCGGAGAGCGCGTGCTGGACGCCAGCGGTGATGCCGATCGCGCCGACGATCAGCCCCACGACCAGCACGATAGGTCCGAGCAGGTGTTGCACTCGGGCGAAATCTGGTTTTGACATGCGAAAAACCTTAGCAACCGGAGGAAAACCCGCGGTGTGTTAGCACGCCCCGCCCGTGTATGGGAACATGAATTTTATGAATTCAGCAGTCAAGACGATCACGGGCGTCGCGGGCAAGCCCTTCCAAAAGCTCAAGCTGCCGCAAAAGGTGCTGCGCGAAGGCTTCGAGAACCCCAGCCTGGCACGGCGACTGTTCAACCTGTGGCCCCCGCTGCTGGGCGCTGGCGTGCGCATCACGCACATCGCGGATGACTGGTCCGCCGGCCGCCTGGAGCTGAATCTGCGCTGGTGGAACCGCAATATGCACGGCGCGGGCTTCGGCGGCACGCTGTTTTCCATGACGGATGTGCTCTTCGGCACGCTGGTCATGGGCCGCCTGGGCTCGGACTACGAGGCCTGGACCCGCACTGGCACCTTCCAGTACCTCTCTCCGGGACGTCGCGGCGCCTACCTCGACGTGGAGGTCACCGACGAGCTGCTCGCCTGGATGAAGGAGGTCGTCGCCGAGGACGGTTACTGCAACGTCCCTTATACCTCGGTGATTTACAACAAGGACGGCTCCGTGGCCGGCATCGGCCAGCAGGATCTGCATGTCCGTCCGCGCCGTTCGGGCAAGCTTGCCCACCTCAAGCGCGCACCGGAGCCGAAGCACGCCACCGAGGCCCGTGGCCTGGTGCTGGAGTCCCTGGCTAACGCGGTGTTGTGGCACTGCTTCAAGCAGCAGCCGAGCGTGCTGACCTCCCTGATGAGCCGCCAGCGCCGCATCCCGCAGCCCGATGAGCAGATGCGCATGGTGGTTCGCGAGGTGCTGGACCGCGAGGCCGCGACCCGCGAGGAGCTGCTGGAGCTGGGTGTGGCGGAGAAGTTCCTGGACTAGGCCCAGCCCCGGCCCCTCCCTGAGGCACATAAAAAGCCGCCGACCACAGTAAACACCAGTGGTCGGCGGCTTTCGCGTTAGCTACGCCGTTCTGAGCGACCTCATCGCTGACGAGTCGGTTAGTAGATGGGGCCGGTTAGTAGATGGCGGCGGATTCGATGCGGCTCGGGGTGGCGTAGGCGATCGTGGCGGTGCAGACGATGCCCGCGAGCGTCACCAGGGTCGCCCAGTCCCCGTCCAGCAGTCCGCCGAGGATCACCCACAGCACCGCGGCCACCACCGCCAACGCGATCACGGCGATGCCAAACAGGTGCTCATTGCCCGTCCCGGAGACCGGGATGTACAGCAGGCCCGCGCCGATGCCGATCAGGCCGGCGACGACAGCCGCGAGCACGGCGGAGGACACACCACCGGCGCTGTAGCCCGCGATCTGGGCGACCAGCAGGTCAACGAGGAAGACGACGGCGAAGGTCACGACGGCGCCGAGCAGCGCGAGCAGCACCAGGTTACTGACGACCTTCTTCGTCTGGAAACGGCCCGCGATCAGGCCCTCCTGCGAAGGCTGGGCCTCGTAGTAGCCCTGGTTGTACTGCTCCTGGCCGTAGCCCTCGCCATAACCCTGCTGGCCATAACCCTGGCCGTAGCCTTGCTGGCCATAGCCCTGGTTGTACTGGCCTTCGTTGTTATTGGGGTAGGTCATGCCATCAATCCTTTGTCCTTATATTGTGCGGTGCCCAACTTTACCGGCTGAACTCCCCTCCATCAGCCCGGAGCCGGTTTGGCAGGAAGTCCTTATTATCCTCACGGGAACTAATCCGCCTCCGCGACCGACCACTCAAATACAGCCGTGTGTGGGCCCAATGCGGCCACACCACCGGCTACACCACTCACCTAGACCGGCGCCGAAGGGCGCCGGAAACGTCGGAGGCGTTAATGGAGTTTTCTCTCCTTGCCGCCGGCATGGATACGGCCGGTGGCTTAGACACCGTTGCCTTGTCCCGCTGGCAATTCGGCATCACCACGGTTTATCACTTTATTTTTGTCCCGCTGACCATTGGGCTGGCACCACTCGTCGCACTCATGCAGACCTTCTGGGCCGTCACGAAGAAGCCCTACTGGTACCGCGCCACCCGCTTTTTCGGTGTGGTTCTGCTCGTGAACTTCGCCATGGGCGTGGCCACCGGCATCGTCCAGGAGTTCCAGTTCGGGATGAACTGGTCGGAATACTCGCGGATGGTCGGGGACGTCTTCGGCGGCCCACTCGCCCTCGAGGGCCTGGTCGCCTTCTTCATGGAGTCCGTCTTCTTAGGCATCTGGATCTTCGGTTGGGGCCGGATCCCCACCTGGCTGCACACGCTCGCCATCTGGGCGGTGGCACTGGCGGTCAACCTCTCGGCGTACTTCATCATCGTCGCGAACTCCTTCATGCAGCACCCGGTGGGCGCGGAGTTCAACCCCGAGACCGGGCGCGCGGAGCTCACGGACATCGTCGCGCTGTTGACCAACCCCACCGCACTGGCGGCCTTCCCCCACGCTGTGGCTGGGTCCTTCCTCACCGCGGGCACGTTCGTCCTCGGTGTCTCTGGTTGGTGGTTGATTAAGGACGCCCGGGCCAAGGCGAAGGCTGCCACCGCAACTCAAGATGACGTGGCCCTGGACAACGCCCCGGCAGCGGAGGCGTCGGCGTCGGGAACCGACACGGTAGCGATGGACACCGCACCGTCCAAGGCAGTGGCGTCGTCGTCCGAAAAGAACACCGCGACCAGCGACGACGACCGTCACAGCATGCACCGCCCGGCGATGAAGGTGGGGCTGTGGACCACGATCCTGTCCTCGATTGGGGTGTTCATCACCGGCGATATTCAGGCGAAGCTGATGTTCGTTCAGCAGCCGATGAAGATGGCCTCGGCCGAGTCCCTGTGCCACACGGAAACCGACCCGTCGTTCTCGATCCTCACGATCGGTACGCACAATAACTGCGAATCGGTCATTCACATCCTCAAGGCGCCGTTCGTGCTGCCTTTCCTCGCGGAGGGCAAGCTCTCGGGCGTGACCCTGCAGGGCGTGATGGATCTGCAGGAGAAGGCGGAGGCGCTGTACGGGCCGGGGAACTACTCCCCGAATCTCTTCGTGACCTACTGGTCCTTCCGAGCCATGATCGGACTGATGGTGGGCTCCCTCGCCCTGGCCTTCTTCGCCTGGCTATTCACCCGCAAGGGGCGCCTGCCGAAGGGCAAGTGGGCCACCATCTTCTCCTGGGGCTGCCTGGCGGCGATCCCCTTCCCCTTCCTCGCGAACTCCTCGGGCTGGATCTTCACCGAGATGGGCCGCCAGCCGTGGGTAATCCACCCGAACCCGGAATCGGTGGGTGATCCGCGCACCGAGTCGATCCGCATGCTGGTCGACCACGGGGTTTCTGGGCACGAGCCGTGGGTGGTCATCGTGACCTTGGTGGGCTTCACCCTGATCTACGGCATCCTCGCGGTGGTGTGGTTCTGGCTGATCCGCCGCGTGGTTCTCGACGGTCCGCCGGCCGCATCCGGCCCGGAGGCGGTGGCGTCCGATACCACTGAAGATGACGAAGAAAAGCAGCTGCAGCCTGCGGGAACGGTGAGCTTCGCGCGCGGCGCGGAAGGGAAGGAATCATGAGTATCGACCTGCCTACCCTGTGGTTTGGCCTCATCGTCTTCCTCTTCGCGGGCTACTTCATGCTGGAGGGCTTCGGCTTCGGGGTGGGGCTGCTCCTGCCCTTCCTGGGTCGCGACGAGGCCCGCCGTAGCGCCATGATCCGCACCATCGGGCCCGTCTGGGACGGCAACGAGGTCTGGCTTATCACCGCGGGAGGTGCGCTCTTCGCGGCGTTCCCTGCCTGGTATGCGGACATGTTTAGCGGCTTCTACCTGCCGCTATTCCTCATCCTCCTGGGGCTGATTGTGCGCATCGTGGGCCTGGAGTGGCGCACGAAGGTCAACTCCGCGAAGTGGCGTGCCTGGTGTGATGCCGGGATCATCGCCGGCTCCTGGATCTCACCGATCGTGTGGGGCGTGGCGGTGGCCAACCTGGTGAGCGGCATCCCGGAGAACGTCGCTCACGTTTACCCCCTATTCCACCCTTATGCGCTGGTGGGCGCGGCGGCGCTGGTGTGCATCTTCGCGCTGCACGGGCTGACCTTCATCCGGCTCAAGACCGCGGGCGTGCTGCGCGAGGAGGCGCAGCGCTTCATCGCCCCGCTGGCGGTCGGCTCGATTGGGTTCGGTGGCGTGTTCGCCCTCTGGACTCAGCTGGGCT
>NZ_JASLIP010000054.1 GCF_030152825.1 Corynebacterium sp. | reverse complement strand
AGCAGGGCCACGGGCAGATCATCGCCTTCTCCACCGTCGCAGGTGAGATGGTGCGCCGTTCGAACTTCGTTTACGGCTCCACCAAGGCCGGTACGGACGGCTTCTACCGCCTGCTCGGCGAGGCGCTGCGCGGCACTGGTGTGCGCGTGCTGACCGTCCGTCCGGGCCAGGTCCGCACGAATATGACGAAGGATTTGGACGACGCCCCGCTGACCGTCGATAAGACCGATGCGGCGAAGGCGATCGCCAAGGCGGTGGACGATAAGAAGACGATCGTCTGGGTCCACCCGCTGTTCCGCCCGATCATGCTGGTGCTGAAGCACTTGCCGATGTGGGTGCTGCGCAAGCTGCCGATTTAGGGCACTCTGCTGGCAACAGCTCCGGCCAGTCGCGCAGCCCCCTTCGGCGCTGGCTCCGTGCTGCGGGGTCTGCTCTGATCTTCAGGGCATTCTCAGCCGCAGCACCAGCTCTGAGCTTGGCTGCGGGGCTAGCTGCGAACAAATCTCCCTCACGTTTCATCCTGGCGTTACAAACCCCAGGTCGCGGAAAGCCCCCATGAAACGTGAGGGAGACTTGTTCATCTGAGCGCTCCACAGTACCGCTATCTTCTCCTCTCGCGGTTCAACCATGTACTTCGCTGGAGCGGCAGCGCCTCCTCCACAAAACTGTTGAGCCTTCCAAGCCCACAGAAACCACCGAATCTCACCCGCCAAAAACTGCCAAACCCGCTCGCGATTCCGCAAAGCCGCCGAATCTCCCGCCCCATAAACCGTCGAATCTTACTGTTTCGCAAATTTTACTGATTGCGACCTGCGGAAACAGTACGCGCGTTAAGCCAAACAGTAAAAATCGATGGAACTGAGCAGAAACCGATGCCCACCTGGGTATACTGTTCCGCTGCCACTCCCTCCTACCCCGCAACGCGCCACCCAGCTCCGACGCCTGCGGATCGCCCCACTACCCACGCGGTCGCCGGCACAGCAGCAACCCCTACCACCCGCTCCTCCCCCACCGCAAGGCGCATGCCTCTATAACTAAACCCGACCTACAGCTTCGCACCCACGCCGCCACCGCGCCTGCACGCGCACCCACTCGACACCCTCAGCGCCAGGCCTCCGCCAAATTACTAAGCCCGACCTGCGGCTTCGCGCTGAGCTGCCTCGCGCTTCGGAGCATCGCGCAGCACATCAAAGCGGAACACAATGCTGAACAGCACCGCCACCACGGAAATCGCGGCACCCAGGAGGAAAGCCACGTGAATACCGTGATTGAGGATCGCCACCTCGCCCACGCCAGGGTTGGACTGCGCATGAGCAGCCGAACCGAAAGTCATAACCGCGACGAACACCGCCGTTCCAGCGCCACCCGCAACCTGTTGGAAGGTATTCAGGATGGCCTGGCCATGCGACGCCAACTGGTCCGGCACAGAAGCCAAGGCATTGGACATCAAAGGCGTCAGCATCAAAGCAATACCCAGGTTCAAGCCGATGGTGTAGGCCAGTAGATGCCACACGGTGGAATCCTCAGTCAGCATGGCGAAGCCGAACATCGACGAAGCAAGCACTAAAGATCCAGGGATGATCAGGATGCGGATGCCATTGGCGTCGTACAATCGTCCGACGATCGGCCCGGCCAGCCCCATCAGCAGGCCGCCCGGCAGGGAAACCAGGCCGACCAGGCCGCAGCTGCTGGTGATGCCGCAAAGGCCCAGAATTTCAACCAGACCGCGGAAGTTTTCGCCTCCCAGCTGGTGACGGTGGAGCAGGAGCTGGAGGAAACCAAGCAGCTGTACGCCGGCGCAGTGGAGGCTGCGAAGCAGGCTGAGGCGCAGCAGAAGCAGTCCGAGATGCGCCTGCAGGATCAGATGCAGCAGATCACTCAGCTGCGCTCCCAGGTGGAGCAGGCGAAGATGCAGGAGGCGATAGCCCAATCTATGCAGCAGCTGGACGGTCTGCAGGCTGATCGCGATGTGCCAACTCTGGACTCGGTTCGCGACAAGATTGAGCAGCGCTACGCCCGCGCCCTCGGCGCTCAGGAGCTCGTGGAGAGTTCCGTCCAGGGGCGCATGGATGAGATCACCATGGCGGGTAATGACATGAAGGCTTCGTCCCGCCTGGAGGAGATCCGTGCCCAGATGAACGCGGAGAAGGGCCAGCTCAACCCCGGAGCGGCCGCGGGTGCTGCGGGGGAGGGCCAGCGCCAGCTGGACTCGGGTGAGGATTCGGGAGAAGCGCGCTAGGGGCATTACATCAGACCACTCCAGAGGAGCATCAAGGCCCCAGAGGCATCGACCCTAATGGTTCCCCTCACCGTGGGCTTGAGCGATCAGTTCGCTCAGCTCGTGCCGTAGGCGCACGAAGGCAGGGTCGGCCTTCGTCTCCCGCAGCTGTGCGGCAATGCTTTCACGATCCCCGCTGGGGTGGGGGACGGCCACGTGGTCCACGTTGACATCCGCAAGGATCCGCCCAGGGTGAGCAGCCATGACCACGACGCGGTGCCCCAGCAGAATCGCCTCTTCAACGGAGTGCGTGACGAAGATGATCGTCGGCTGATCCTCGTGCCACATGCGGAGGAGCTCGGCCTGCAGTTGCTCGCGGGTGAAGGGATCGAGGGCACCGAAAGGCTCGTCCATCAGCACCGTTTCCGGCATGCTGGCGAGGACGCGCGCGATCTGCGCTCGTTGTTGCATGCCGCCGGAGAGCTCGTGCGGGTAGCGTTCCGCGGCGTAGGTGAGACCCACGAGGTCGAGTAGCTCGTGCGCCTTCTTCCTCTTCGCCGCCTTGCTGTCCCGGTCCTTGCTAAATTCCGACGCCAACTGGACGTTGTCCCGCACGCTGAGCCAAGGGAAGAGAGTGGGCTGTTGGAACACCACGCCACGATCAATGCCAGGGCGGTCGATGACCCGTTCGGCGATCTCCCCGTCAGGATCATTCGTGAGGGAGGGGTCCGATACCGTGACTTGACCCGCGGTGGCGGGGAAGAAGCCGCCGATAATCTTCAGCAGCGTGGATTTGCCACAGCCGGAGGGCCCCACGAGGGTGACTATCTGGCCGCGGGGGATGTCCACGGTGATATCCCGCAGAGCTTCGACGCGCTGACCCGCATCAGTTGTGTATGTTTGGCCGACGTTCTTAATTTTCAGCATGGTCATTCTCCCTTGCTAGTGCGTATGCCACGGCCTGGTCGTAGTGCGATTGGTCCGCCGGGGTGTCTACATCCCCTTCGGAATGCAGGAATTCAGCGGTGTTGAGCAGAGCCTTGCGAAGTTCCTTGGCTGCCTGGGGTTGTTCTTCGCCGGTGAAGAAGCCGGAGCCCTGGAGTTGGGTGCGGGCACTGTCTTCGGAGATTTCCGCTTGGGCAGCGATGGCCTTGGTGAAGTCTTCTTTGTTGGTGTTGTATTGCTCCACCGCCCAGTTCTGCAGTGTGGTCCACGTGCGCAGCAGCTCGGGGTTTGCCTGCTGCCACGGCTGGTCTGCCAGCGTCAGGTTGTAGCTTGGTGCGCCTTGCTCGGCGACTTCGGCTGAATCGGTGAGTGTCTTGCCATTGTTTTTAATTTCGGAGAGCGTTGGCTCCCACACATAGGCGGCGTCGATCGCATCACTATTCCACGCGGCGGGCAGATTGTCCGGCGAGATATTGGTGATTTTCACGTCCGTCTTGGGGTCGAGACCGGCGAAGCGCAGGGCGTTGAGCAGCGAGTAGTGAGCTGTTGAGGAGAAAGGAGTGGCGATTGTCTTATCCTTCAGGTCCTCAATGCTTTCGGCATCCTTGGCCACTAGGGCCTCGCCACTTTTCGTCGCAGAATCTACACGGGTGACGCTCACGTTGAGATTCAGCGGCCCGGTCAGGGCCTTCGCCGCGGGCGTGGAGCCCAAGCTGGCGACGTCGATTGAGCCCGACGCAAACGCCTTCACGATGTCCTGGCCGGTCGGCAGACGGGTCCACTGGACATCTACATTCGGCAAACATGCCTCGGCAACGCCGCGATCGTAAAGGTATAGGTCGCCCGCCGGGGATCCGAGGTAGCCGATGCGAATGGTGCCAGTGGAGTCGGAGGTCTCGATTGGGCATTCGGCCGCCGCGGTGTTCGTCCATTCAGCTGCGGGAGGCCCCACGCAGGCGCTCAGAGCGAGAGTGCCGATGGCGGCCGCGCCGAGTGCTACGACCTGCCGTAATGCTGAGCTGGTGCGTGAGGGAGCTGTCGGTTGGTGTTCCCGCGGGCGGGAATGCTTTCGGAGTGAAGTGGGCTGTGGTGAGTGACTCATTGGCGTGCCTTCCACGGGGCGAACGCGCGCTCTACGCGCAGGAGGATCTGGTCGATGAGCAGCGCGGTGGCACCGATGACGATGATGCAGGCAATAGTCAGTGAAGTATCCAGCTGCGTACCGGAAACATAAGCCAGTCCGCCGATGCCCGGGATACCGTCGTTCATCTCCGCCGCCACGATCGCCGACCAGCACAACGCGGTGGCCAGGCGAATGCCGCCGATGATCTCCGGCAAAGCACCGGGGATGATGACGCGCCGGGCGACATCCCACTTCGAGGCGCCCAGTGTGCGGGCAGCCAAAACCCAGTCCTTGCGGATACCCACGACTCCCTGGAGAGTGGCGGCAACGACGACCGGAAATGCCGCGAGGAACAGCAGCACACCCTTCGAGAGATCACCGATGCCGAACCAGACGATGAGCAGGCCGATGTAGCCCAAGGGCGGAAGGGCACGAAGGAATGCCAGGTAAGGCTCCACGATGGAGCGCACCGTGTGCGAGAGGCCAAGAACGCATCCCAGGGCAATGCCGGCGATCGTGCCGACAAGGAGACCAGCGCCGATGCGTTGCAAAGTGGCTAGCAGATGCTGCCAGAGGAAATAGCCCTGCACGCCGCAATCGGCGCGCACGGAGCCCTCAGAGGGGGCGCGGCAGATATTGCTGTCGATGAGATCCTGCGCCACAGATCCAGGGGAGGGCAGCACCACGGGATTGATTCCCGCGAAGCGTGCGACGGCCCACCACGCGAGCAGAAGCGCAGCGAAGACTGCTACTTGCACTGCCCGTGGTTTCCACCGGCGCGATCGCGGCGGCTTCTGGGAGTGCGGGGCCTTGTGTGGTGGCTGGGGCCGTTCGCTATCTTTCGGTGACTCACTTCTGGTGCGAGAGACAGGGGGAGCTAAGACGGCGTTCATCCGCGTTCTCCTTCCCCGTTCGAAGAGGTCACAGTGGAAATCCTGGAGGCGTGGGTGATGAGGGGATTGCTGGTGGTGTCGACATGGGAGGCATGGTCGACCCGCAGCAGGGCGATGATGTGATCGCCGGCGGTGATCTCCTCCTCGATGTGGGCGGTGAGCTGGGCGCCGGCGCCATCGAGCACGACGGCATCACCGCGCGTTGACCAGGAGATATTGTCGAAGCGCTGGGTGGCAGGACCCGCGAGTTGATACACCAAGTCGGCGTATTCCTCAGTGAGAATCGTGATTCCCAGGGAGTCCGCGCGGCGCAGGACCGGCCACGTACCGGATGTCGCTTGCAGGCTCGCGGAGACGATTGGTGGATCCAAGCTGATGCCGACGAATGAACCCACCACCATGCCGATGGGCACGCCATCGATAAGCGATGCGGCGGCCACCAGTGGGGTTGGGACAGTGCGCAGAACATCGCGGAACTCCGCCGGTGTTGGGGGCTGGAGGGTGGTGGCCGGGGCGGTGTGGTGCTCGTGGGTGGATGTGGCGGTGGCTGGTGCCGTGGTTGCGGTGGCTGCTGGTGCGGTGGTGGTGACTGGGGATACGGGGGTGGAGAGAGTAGAGGTCATGGTGGTTCCTTCGGTGCGGTGGTGTGCTTCAGGTGAGGTGTTGGGTGCTTAGGAGGAGGCGGACTCGCTGGCGGATTCCTGTGTGTATTCACGGGCAGACTCGTCGGCGGACTCACTGGCAGGTTGAGGATCAGGGTGGTTGGCCACAGACAGCCCGAGGTGCTGCAGCGCAGGAACCACGCCCTCGCCGACGGAGAACGCTTCTTCCAGGTGCGGGTATCCGCTCAAGATGAAGTGATTGAGGCCGATGGTGCGGTATTCGGCGATGCGCTCGGCGACTTGCTCGTAGGAGCCCACGAGTGCGGTGCCCGCGCCACCGCGAACCAGGCCCACTCCAGCCCACAGGTTCGGCGAGATCTCCAAAGAGCGCGCATCGGCGCCAGCACGGAAGGCGCTACCTTGGCCGTGGAGTTCGGTCATGCGGCGCTGCCCCTCGGACTGGGACTTCGCCAGGGCTGCCTGGACTCGCTGCACCTCGGCGGGATCGATGGCATCCAGCAGACGCTGGGCTTCCTCCCACGCTTTTTCTTCCGTTGGGCGGGCGATCACGTGGAGGCGGATGCCGTATTCCAATTCGCGGCCGTGGGCAGTTGCAGCGGCGCGAACTCGGTCTAGCTTTTCCTCCACCTTGTGTGGTGGCTCGCCCCAGGTGAGGTACACATCGGAGTGCTTGGCGCCGACCTCGATGCCCTCCGGTGAGGAGCCGCCGAAGAAGACGTGTGGGGTGGTGTCCGGAGCGCTATACAGCGCTGCGTTTTCGACCTTGTTGTAAGTGCCATCGAGCGACACATCGCTCTCACCTGCGATGAGCTTGGCGTAGATCTCGAGGGCCTCGTCAGCGCGGTGGTACCGCTCCTTCTTGTTGAGGTGGTCGCCGTAGGCTCGCTGTTCCGTGTCCTCGCCACCGATAACGACGTTGAGGTTGAGGCGGCTATCGGAGAGGAGCTGGAAAGTCTGCGCCTGCTGGGCGATCAGGGTGGGACTCACGAGACCTGGACGGAAGGCGACGAGGAACTTGAGACGCTGGGTGGCTTGGATCAGCGCGGCAGTGGTTAGCCAGGCATCGGAGCACCACTGGCCAGTGGGGGTGAGTACTGATTCGAAACCGTTGTATTCGGCCGCGCGGGCGACTTGCGTGAGGTAATCCAGCGTGGCTTCGCGGTTCCCGCCAGGGCGGCCGGACCCATGGCCGCCGCCGACGATCGAGCGTGCGTCGCCCTGAGTGGGCAGGAACCAGTGGAGCGTGATGTCCCCCTGTGATCCGGCGTGCGATCCGGATTGCGATCCGGATTGCGTGCTGAGTTGTGCAGCGCCGCTGATTGGGCGTGGGGCTGCGCTGTTCGAAGCGTCCGTGTTCTGTGTGGATGAAAGTTGTGAAGTCATGGCAAGGAGTAGACCACACGGTCTAGTTGTGCCGCTATAGTTCCATTCACGCTGAATAATTAATCGCGAGACCACGGGAAAATTAGTAAGTTCGACGCTTTTTATAGACCGCGTGGTCTAGTATGGCTCACATGACCACGACGCAGCGACTCAGCGCAGGGCGCGTACTCGATTTCCGCGCCCCGACCAGCCCTGCTGCGCGCATATTCCACCAGATCAGGGCAACACCTGGGATCGACCGCGCCGAACTATCGCGCACGCTCGGACTGTCACAGCCAACCGTCGCCCGCCACGTCTCCGCACTCATAGACGCGGACGTGATCGCCCAAGGCCCCGCCACGGCGTCGTCGAAAAAACACAACGGACGCACCCCGACGGTGCTGCACCCAGAGGCCTCCCACATCGTGGCGGTCGGCGCCCACGTGGGAGCCCGCTCCACCGTACTTCTTGCCAGTGACGGTGCCGGACGAACAATTCGGCGAACAACCATCCCACTCGACGTGCCCAGCATGCCCGCAGACCACGCGCTGGACGCCCTCGCGGCAGAACTACTCAGCTTTGCGCGCCCTCTCCCGCGCCCCATCGGCCTCGGCGTCTGCTTCTCCGCGCACGTCAACGCCGACGGTGAAGTCACCTCCCCGACCTACGGCTGGCAGCGGGAACCGGCCCTCGAGAAACTCGCGAAGAAATTCCCCAGCGTGCGAGTCTCCGTGGCCACCGGCGTGAACGCAATGGCCGGGCATGAACTCGCGACCAGTGCGCTGACGCCCCCAACCCACGCCGATCTGCCAGGCGACTTCGAATCCACGCTGTACTTCTACGCGCGCGATGTCATTTCCCACGCCTGGATCATGGGTGGGCGCGTGCACCGTCGCCACATCGGAGCAGAATCCGCCACGTTCCGTACCATCGCTGGATCCGGAGCGCTGCCCGCTTATCCCGATGCTTCGCCACTCTCCAATACCGCTCTCCTACGCTGTGCAGAGGAGCGTGGGCTCGGCAGTCTACGCAGCCTGGAGGAGCTGGTTGAGCTCGCGGGCCGCAACGAAGAAGCGGGCGAGCTGTTGCGGGAGCGAGCAAAGCTGCTTGCGCGAATCATCGGCTTGGCGCTCGATATCGTGGACCCCAGTGCACTCGTGCTGGCGGGTGAGGCTTTTAGCTCCGACCCGCTGAGCACGAAGGATATCGCGCGCAGCCTCCGTCAGCGGGATGGTCTCGACGCGGCAGTCGGCGCCGACGAACGCACGGTGAGGATTCAACCAGCAGGTCCCGGAATTGTCCGCGATGCGGCACGGACCGTTTCCCTCCACCGATTCTGGCAGGATCCGCTCAGCGCGTAGGAAAGCCGCCCAGCGGGTGGCGGGGCGGCTTGGTGTGTGGCGGGGGTGGCTCAGCGGGCGGGAAGACCGCCCAGTGTGCAGCGAAACCCAGAGGCGCTGGCGCTTGAGGAAGTTCCAGACCTCCTGGGAGGCATCCGGGGTGCGGTTCCACGTGTGGTCTTGCGGGTTGGTGATGAGCTGCAGTTCTTCCTTTGCGCAGCTGTAAACGTGGCGCTTGCCACCAGAGATGTTGGTGACGCGCGGGCCTGGAGCGCCCACGTTGCGCTTCATGTAGGAGCCGACCAGCGTCGGAACAGCGAGGTCGTGGCGGCCACCGTGACGGTAGCCCCCGTGGTACTTCATCATCGTGTCGCCGGTGCCATGCATGATGAGGAATGGAATCGCGCGGTTTGAGCAGCCCATGTTGACAGGATCGTAGAACGCACCGCCGACCGCTGCCACACCAGCAAAAACGTGTGGCAGGTGGCAGGCGACCACGGCAGTCATACCACCACCGTTGGAGCGACCCGTGGCGTAGATGCGGGAGCGGTCGATGTTGTAGGTGCGGTCGACCTCGTTGATGATCTGCTGGATGAACTTGAGGTCCTCGCCGCCTAGAGTTAAACCAGTCCAACTTTCGGGGGCCAGTTCACATCTACCGAGGGGATGGGGCTTTAAGCGTTGCCAGAGGTCAGTGCTCCGGTTCGCGTGGCTCGTCCGGATCCGCCTCCTTGGCGCTATCCGGAAGATCCGTCGCGGTGGTGTCCGCAATGACCTCGGCAGCAGTCTCATCCGTCTCGGATTCCCGGTTGATCTCGCCGTGGACGGTGATGTCGCCCTCGAAAACAGCGCCGGTGGGGATGATCAGGCTGCCAT
>NZ_JASLIP010000031.1 GCF_030152825.1 Corynebacterium sp. | reverse complement strand
CACGGCCAGCGTAAACGGGTCACGTGACGGCCATATAAAATGACAGAGCCCCCTGACGGAATCGAACCGTCGACCTTTTCCTTACCATGGAAACGCTCTGCCGACTGAGCTAAGGGGGCGCAACTTAAATCGACCGAACCTAGCGAAGTAATCCGCTTTGGCCCGTTGATCGAAGCCTGAAGTAGCATAACCAGTTTCCAACGAGAAGCACAAATCTGCACGTCGTAGCTGGTTTCCGCGGTCGGTATGGGTGCGTCTTGGCTGGCATTAGGCGGTGGGTCGCGTGATTGCATTTTCCGCCGGGTGGGCCAGCTGTTTTATAGTTTCTAGTTGCGCCGTTTTCGGGTGTTAAGGGGTGTCCTGGGGATTACATTCAGGCGCTTTCCGGATGATGCACCGGCGGCGCGTGGCACACCCCTCACGGGGCAAGGAGGTTCGAGTCCTCTTGTTCATTTTATTCCGCGCCGCCCGGGAGCCCTTCGCTTGCGGCCTGTGGCCCGGCCCCGACGAGTGCTTTCGAGCGTTCCGACGCGCCGACGCCCCGCCGCCTGCGAATCCCACGCGGCGCGGAATCTTCAACTTCACGATCGCCTGTGCTGTGCGTGCTGACGAGTCTGGCGGTGACACATGTTCTTCAACCGCAACCGCAACTTCGGCTCCCGCATAGAGTACGTCGAGGCCGACGCGCCGCTGTCGTGGCGCCCGTCCTTCCCGCGCAGCCCGATCCCGCTGCCCGGGCACGTTGTGCTGCGTTCCCGCGACGGCGAGGTGACTACGCTCTCCCGTCCGGGGTTTGCGCTGCCCGCCGACCGTTTCGTGCAGGTCGATCAGCGCCGCCGCCAGCTTTCCTTCGCCCCGCAGCGGATCCCCACCGCCGAGGGGCAGGACGTCACCCTCACCTTTGTGCTGACCGTGCGGGTCAGTGATCCGGTAGCCTTCCTCACCGCCGCTGATGAGCCTGACCGGGAGGTCTACCTGGCCGCCCAGATCGCCTTGCGGGAGCTGGTGGCGACGAAGCCGCTGGCGGAGTTCATCGGTCAGCGCATCGACCTCTCCCCCGTCGCAGAGGCTGCGCGGGAGGCCGGCGAGGCGGTCGGCATCGAGGTGCTGGGAGATGTTCACCTCAAGGACCTCTCCCTGCCGCACGGGGTGGCCGAGGCGCTGAGCCAGGTTGAGGTGGATAAGCTCACCGCTGCCAGCGAGCTGGAGCGGGCACGCACCGAGGTGAAGATCACCCGTGCGCGCATGGGCACGGCGAAGGTGCTGGAGCAGAACCCGCTGCTGGCGAAGATTCGCCTGCTGGAGGCCCTGCCGCCAGGCACCACGCTGGAGCTGCGCGACCGCTCGCTGGAGTCGCCCGATCAGCCCCGGGAACCGCGGGACCAGGGCGAGCTCGACAGCTAGCTGACCCCCAGCTCGCTCGCGGGGAGCGCCCCGCTATCCCGTGCCCCGGTGGAGTCTTCTCGCCCCAAAAGAAAAAGGAGCCGAGCCCCAAATGGGACCCGGCTCCAATGCGCAGCAGGTTTTAGTGCTGCCCCTCGGCGAACTCCTCAACCAGCTTCGCGTTGAAGGCCTCAAGGTCAGCCGGAGTGCGGGAAGAGACCAGGCCGTTGTCCACGTGGACCTCCTCGTCGACCCAGGTCGCGCCAGCGTTCTGGAGGTCAGTCTTCAACGACGGGTACGAGGTCAGGGTACGGTCGCGGAGGACGTCCGCGTCGGTCAGAATCCACGCACCGTGGCAGATCACCGCGAGCGGCTTTCCGGCCTCGACGTGCTTCTTCACGATCTCGACCGCTGCCTCGTCCATGCGCAGCTGGTCGGCGTTTCCGGTACCGCCCGGAAGGATAATCCCGTCGAACTCAGCGTCGCGGGAACTTTCGGTAGAGGCATCCGCCTCAGAGGTAGAACCGTTCTTGCCCTCAATCTTCTCGCCACCAGGGCTGAGGACAGTCACTGCGCCGCCTGCCTGGCGGACAGCCTCAATCGGGGAGCTGAACTCACTGTCCTCGAAACGATTCGTCGCGAGAACACCAATGCACTTGCCATCTAGCTTTGCCATGTCTGCTCCTTTCTAAAGAACGTAGACCCCCATGGTGCCAGCAAAACGCGACGAGCAACACCCTCACTTTTTCACGCACCGCTTTGGGACCCCAACCCCGGAGTCAGCACCACGCCCCACCAACGCAAAAACTCCGCCAGGGTTTTCCCTGACGGAGTTCGTCTGTGCCAGATGTTGGATTTGAACCAACGAAGGCATAAGCCGGCGGATTTACAGTCCGCTTCCTTTGGCCGCTCGGACAATCTGGCGTACACCACTTGGTGCGCTCAATACCCTACTATGCGCCGAGAAGATTCCCTAAACGCGCTGCTCGGGCCAGGTATTGACGCCCTTAAAAGGAAGGCGGAACAACCGCGAAACACACGGGCAACAGCCCAAGCGCAACCGAACTAACCCAGGCGGTCCAGCGAGAAGGCCAGCAGGTGGCGCAGCGCCTCTGTGACCTCGTTGGCCGGCAGCTTCGCCAGCTCCGCCTCGGCCAGGCTGCGGTAATGCCCCACGTCCCGCTCCGCCAGCTCACGGCCGTTGGAACGCTGGATGAGATCCAGGCACTCCTCCACCACCGCGTCCTCGGTCACCGGGCCGGTCAGCAGCTCACGCAGGCGCGCGCCGACCTCGTCCTCCTGGCGCATCGCGTGCAGCACCGGCAGGGTGAAC
>NZ_JASLIP010000101.1 GCF_030152825.1 Corynebacterium sp. | reverse complement strand
TGCCGCCGTGGCGAAGACCGCCGGCGAGCACTACAAGAAGTCCCTGCTGGAGCTGGGCGGCAACGACCCCTTCATCGTGCTCGACGATGAGAACCTGGACTGGGTGCTGGAGCAGTTCACCAAGATCCGCATGTACAACACCGGCCAGGCCTGCAACGCCCCGAAGCGCCTGATCGTCATGGACGAGTTCTACGACCGCACCGTCGAAACGCTGGAGAAGCGCATCGGCGAGATGAAGGTCGGCGCATTCGACGACGAGAACGCCGATGTCGGTCCGCTGTCCTCCATCGGTGCCCGCGACGAGATCGTCGAGCGCCTCGCCGAGGCGGAGAAGAACGGTGAGGCCACCATCCGCGTCGGTGGTAAGGCCATCGACCGCGACGGCGCCTTCATGGAGCCGACTCTGCTGGTCGACGTGGACCCTAAGGCGGACGTTGGCTGCAACGAGATCTTCGGGCCCGTGGCTATCGTGTACCGCGCTAAGGACGCAGCGGAGGCCATCGAGATCGCGAACGATTCCGACTACGGCCTCTCCAGCTCCGTGTGGAGCACCGACCTGGATGCGGCCCGTAAGGTCGCTGAGCAGCTTCGCGACGGCATGACCTTCATCAACGAGCACGCCGTCACCGGGGCTGGCCTGCCCTTCGGCGGAATCGGTCGCTCCGGCTATGGCCGCGAGCTCGCTCGCTGGGGCGTTGGCGAGTTCGTCAACGAACACCTCTATCGGGTATCTGACCAGTCGAGCGCAGGTCTTTCCCCAGCGCTGTAATGGCTGAGTAGTAACTCAATAGCGCAGTGGCCGCGGGTTCTCCCCGCGGCCACTTGCTTTATATGGGCAAGGCTAGCCCTCGAGCAGTTCCTCGCCGCAGGCGATGTAGCTAGCCATTTCTTCTTCCGGCACCATCGCCCCGCCCGTGATCCACGCCAGGTGGGTGCCCGCCCGGCCAATGGTGCCGGGGCCGAAGAAGCTGGTCGCGGAGCTCGGCTCGCACTGCACATCCTCGGAGCGGTGGAAGAGTGCCACGCCGCGGAACATGTTCTCGTCGCTGACGGTGTAGTAGCCGTCGATGAGGTACTGCATCCGCTCGCCGACGAAGCCGGAGGGCCGCCCCACGGCCAGCCCGTCGGCGGCGGTGACGTTGTCGATGCCGAAGTCCTGCACAGCCAGCTGGTCATGCGCCCCGGTGTGCACCCCGATGAACATGGCGGGGGAGTGGGTGGGCTCGGCGAAGTAGCAGCGCGCGGAGTCGCCGAAGATGGCCTTGATGCCGAATGCGACACCACCCGGGCCACCGCCGACCCCGCAGGGCAGGTAGACGTGGAGTGGTTCCTCCTCGGTGATCCGGACGTCTATGGCCTGCAGCTGTCCGGCTAGTCGCGCCCCGGCGACCGCATAACCGAGGAAAAGGGAGACGGAGTTCTCGTCGTCCACGAAGTAGACGAGGTCGTCGTCCTCGGCGGCCTTGCGACCAGCGGCGACGGCGACGGAGTAGTCCTGCTCGTACTCCACGACCTCCACGCCGTGGGAGCGCAGCAGGTCCTTCTTCCACTGCCGGGCATCCGCGCTCATGTGGACCGCGGCCTGGAAGCCCAGGTTGGCGCTCATGATGCCGATAGACAGCCCCAGGTTGCCGGTGGAGCCCACGGCCACGCGGTGCTGGCCGAAGAGCTCGCGGGCCTCGGCGGAATCGAGGAGCCGGTAGTCGCTGTTCAGGGTGATCAGGCCGTGCTCCAGGGCGAGGGCCTCGGCGTGCTGGAGGACCTCGTAGATTCCGCCGCGGGCCTTGATGGACCCGGAGATCGGCAGGTGGGAGTCGAGCTTCGCCCACAGCTGCCCCTTGATCTGCTGCCCGGTGAGGTCCTCGATTGCTTCCTTCATCGCGGGCACGTGGCGGATCGGGGATTCGATGACGCCAGCACTCGGCGCGGTCTCTGGGAAGACCTGCTGCAGGTAGGGCGCGAAGCGCTTCAGCCGGTCCGCGGCATCCTGGGTCTGGTTCGGGGTGATCCCGACGTGCGCCAGGCCTTCTTCGGAGCGGGGCAGGTCGGGCTTCAGCCACAGGGTCTCCTCGAGCGCGACGAGGCGCTTAAGGAGGGGGTAGTCGGTGATCCACTCTTGCGGGGTTCGGGTTGCCATGGCGCCCAGCTTAGTGAGCTTGCCGGGCGTTCTCTGCCGAATGTCGCCGCCTAGCTAAGCCCGTACTCCCTCGCGGTCTGCTGCGCCTCGGCGACAATCCACTCCACCATCTCCTGGGTGGGGGCGCCTCCGGAGGCGCGGTTGCTGGGATTCTGCATGACGCGGCGCACCACGCCTTCGCAGATGATCGCAACTTTCCATAGCCCCAGGACGTGCCAAAAAGCCAATGCCTTTCTGTCCCGTCCCGTGGCGCCTAGATAGCGCTCGGCTAGTTCTTCACCCTTCGGGAATCCGTCGAGGAGGGGTGCTTCAAATCCAGGGAGGACCAGTCCGTCCTTGACCGGCCAATAAGCCAGCATGGTTCCCACGTCAGCGAGGGGGTCTCCCAGCGTGGTGAGCTCCCAGTCGATGACGGCGTTGATGGTGCCGTCGTCTGGGTTGGCTATGACGTTGCCGACGTGTAGGTCGCCGTGGACCAGCACCGTTTCCTTCTGTTCCGGGGTGTGTTCCTCCAGGAGAGCCGTGAGTTTATCGAGCGCAGGTAATTCCCGCGTCTTGGTCTTGTCCCATTGCCCGGACCAGCGCTTGAGCTGTCGTGGGGCGTAGGGGTCGTGGGATGCCAGCGTGTCCAGTCCGGTGGATACGAGGTTGACGCCGTGGATGTGGATCATCGCGTCCAGCATCTTGGTGGCGATTTTGTGCCGGAGGTCCAGCCCCAAAGGGGAAGCGGCTTCTGCAGAGCTAATGGTCACTCCGTCGACCATGCTCATCGCCACGACGGGGGCATCGGAGACAGCTTGACCGTGGTCGGCAAGCTCGTCGGTGTTGCCATAGATCACCGGGACGGGCACCTCGGTGTCGTGAAGAGCCGCCATGATTTTTCCTTCGCGCACGACGTTGTGGGCGCTGGCGGCAAGTTTTCCCAGCGGCGGACGGCGGACGATGCAGCGTGCGCCAGTGGTGTCTTCGACGAGGAACGTGAGGTTGGACTGCCCGTTTCCGACGCGGTTAAGCGAGAGCTCACCGCTCAATGGGGTGATGCGGGTGAGCCAGGCCTTCAGCTTGTCCATATTGAACGGCACGGCCGGGTTCTTCGTGGCTGAATTGTGGCTGCCGGTTGTTGGGTCGTTCACCGTGGCTCCTTCGATAGGTCTGTGCTGTGCCGGTGTGCTACTTGTATTTGCGCAGTTCTTGTCGGGCGATGGTCATGCGATGGACCTCATCCGGGCCATCGGCCAGGCGGAGTGATCGCAGGCCAGCCCACATGTGAGCCAGCGGGGTATCGGAGGTCACACCCTCGCCACCGAATACTTGGATGGCTTCGTCGACGATGCGGAGCGCGACCTGTGGGGCAGCAACCTTGATGGCAGCAATTTCTTGGCGAGCGGCCTTATTGCCGACCGTGTCCATCATCCAGGCGGCCTTCAAAGTCAATAGCCGGGCCTGCTCGATGTCGATGCGGGCGTTGGCGATGCGTTCTTGGATCGTGTCGCGCTCGGCCAGCGCTTTGCCGAAGGTGCTTCGAGACAACGCTCGTTCGCACATCAGCTCGAGTGCACGTTCTGCCATGCCGATGGCACGCATGCAGTGGTGAATCCGGCCTGGCCCCAAGCGGTCCTGGGAGATCCGAAAACCCGCTCCCTCCTCCAGGAGGATGTCGTGGTCCGGGACGAATACGTCCTTAAATTCCAGTTCGGCGTGGCCTTCGCGGTCGTGGAAGCCAAAGACGGGAAGGTCGCGAAGGATTCGGACGCCGGGGGCGTCGGCGGGGACAACCAGCATGGACTGCTGGCGGTGGGGCTCAGCCTCTGGGCTGGTCTTGCCCATGACGATGAGCACCTTGAGGTTGGGCCGCATGCCGTTCGAACTAAACCACTTCCGCCCGTTAAGTACATACCCATCGAGGGGCTTATCCGAGCCCTCGGCGGTGTAACCGGTAACCCGGTCCATGCGCATGGACACATTGGTGGCATCTGAGGAGGCGACTCCGGGTTCGGTCATGGCGAATGCGGAGCGGATTTCACCGTCGAGCAGCGGATTCAGGTACTCCCTGCGGTGAGCCTCAGTTCCATAAAGCTCGAGAACCTCCATGTTCCCCGTATCCGGGGCGTTGCAATTGCAGGCTTCGGGGGCGAGTTCGGGGGAGCGACCCATGATTTCTGCCAATGGGGCGTAGTCGACGTTGCTCAAACCCGGGCCGGTGCCGGGGTGGGGGTGGAAGAGGTTCCATAGGCCCTGCTTCTTGGCTTCGGCTTTGAGGTCCTCAAGGATCGCTGGGTGGTGGTGCGGATCGCCGGACTCGGTCATCTGCCGGTGGTAGATCGGCTCGGCAGGGTAGACGTGTTCATCCATGAAGCGAAGGAGCTTTTCCTGATACTCCTTCGAGCG
>NZ_JASLIP010000086.1 GCF_030152825.1 Corynebacterium sp. | reverse complement strand
TCTTCGCGCTGCACGGGCTGACCTTCATCCGGCTCAAGACCGCGGGCGTGCTGCGCGAGGAGGCGCAGCGCTTCATCGCCCCGCTGGCGGTCGGCTCGATTGGGTTCGGTGGCGTGTTCGCCCTCTGGACTCAGCTGGGCTACGGCAAGGCGTGGACCTGGGTGCCGCTGGCGCTCGCGGTCGCGGGGCTGCTCGGCGCGGTGGCTGCGACGGTCGCGCAGCGGGATGGTTGGGCGTTCAGCGCCACCGCCCTGGCGATCGTGTCCGTGGTGGTGCTGGGCTTCGGGGCGATGTTCCCGATGCTGTGGACTGACCTGGATATTTGGCAGGCCGCGTCCAACCCCTACACCCTGAAGGTCATGACCTGGGCCGCGGTGATCGTGACCCCGTTCGTACTGCTTTACCAGGGGTACACCTACTGGATTTTCCGGCGTCGGATCGTGGCGGAGCCGGTGCATCTCTAATGCAGCTCTTGCGGGTTTCGGCCCCGGCGCGGCGCTGGGTGCTGCTGAGCGCGGCGCTTTCGGTGGCCGGGGTGGGTTTGAGCATCGCCGCTGGCTTGCTGCTCGGCCACCTCGTCGCTGGAGTGCTGGGTGGCGAGGCGCCGCTGGGTCAGGTGACGCCGGGAGCGGGAGAGGCTCAACCCGGCGAGATTGGGCAATTCGCCCAGCGCCTCGACCCGGCGCTGCTGGCCTGGCTAGTCGCGGTAGCAGTGTTGCGGGCCCTCGTGGCGTGGGCGCAGTCCCGGCTGGGTGATTCCGCGGCGGATACGGTGCTCGCGGAGCTGCGGCGCCGTGGCCTGGCTGCTTTGACTCACCGGGACCCGCGGACCGTGGACGTCGCCCAGTTCCGCAGCCTGCTGACCAGCGGCCTCGATGCCTTCCGCCCGTACCTGACAGGTTTCCTGCCCGCAGCGGTCGCCACCTTCTTATCGACGCCGATCGCGCTGGCCGCCATCTGGTTCCAGGACCGTTCCTCGGCGCTCATCGTGGCAGTCACGATTCCCCTGATCCCGTTCTTCATGTGGCTGGTGGGCCTGCTCACGGCGGGCCGCACGGAGCGCAAGCTGGCAGACATGGCGTTGCTCAGTGATCAGCTCTTGGACCTGGCGGCGGGGCTGCCCACGCTCACCGCCCACGGTCAGCAGCTGGCCCCAACCTCTGAGGTGGAGCGCCTCGCGCGCTCCCACCAGCGCTCGACCATGGGGGTGCTGCGCATCGCCTTTCTTTCCGGCATGGTGCTGGAGTTCCTGGCCACGCTCTCCGTGGCGCTGGTGGCGGTGAATATCGGTTTCCGGCTGCTGGGCGGGGAGATGAGCCTGGCCGCGGGGCTGGCGGTGCTCATCATCGTGCCGGAGGTCTACGCCCCGATCCGTGAGGTCGGCTCTCGCTTCCACGATGCGCAAGACGGGGCGGCCGCCGCGAGCGCGGTGCTGGGCGCCCTCGACGGTGCGAGTGTCCCGGCCGATGAGGGCGCAAGGCCAGCGCAGACTCCCCCAGCCGCGGCGCCCCAGGGGCTGCGGGTGGTCTTCGAGAACTACTCGGCACCCGGGCGGGATGGTGCCCGACCGGCGCGGCTTAGCGGGCAGGCAGAGCCCGGCAAGATCACGGTGCTGCGGGGCGATAACGGCGCCGGGAAGTCCACCGCCCTGCTCGCGGCATTGGGGCTCACCAGCGGAACGGGCAGCGTCCGCGTCGAAGAAGTTGCCGCCGCCCCGGCTGCAACGGATGTCCCACAGGATGCCCACGAGGAGAATAGTAGCGGCGAGGACCGCAGTGGCGGCCGCAACGTCGAGCCAGCTGTATGGGCAGGTCAGACATTGTGGCAACGCACCGCCTACCTGCCGCAGCGCCCGGTGCTGGATGAGGCCGCGATCGGCGATACTTCGCAGCTCTCGCTGGGCCAGCGCCAGCGCCGCGCCTTCGCCGAGCAGGTGCCCGGCAAGCAGCTGCTGATTCTCGACGAGCCAACCGCCCACCTGGATTCGGCGAACGCGGACCTCATGATTGGCAAGCTGCGCACCGCGGCGGAGGGTGGCGCCACAGTCCTGGCCGCCTCCCACGACCCGCTGCTCATCGCGGCCGCGGACCGTGTCATCGACGTGCGCGGGGCCAGCTCCGTAACCACAAGCTCCGCCGAGCCGAACGAAGGAGTAAGCAGCCGATGACCCGGGCCATTCTCGCGGGAGTCAGCACGCTGCTGGCCGCCATCGCGCTGTCAGTGGTCTCCGCGTGGCTGATCGCGCGTGCTTGGCAGCAGCCGAGCGTGATGGATCTGACCGTGGCGATCACGGCGGTGCGCGCGCTCGGCATTTCCCGCGCTCTTTTCCGTTACCTCGACCGTCTGGCCAGCCACGATGTTGCGCTGGACCGGGCCGCCGCGGCGCGCGTGGAGGTCTACGCGCGGCTTGCGCAAGCTCCTTCTGCGCAGGTCATGGGCCTAGGACGCGGAGCCTTGCTCGCCCGCATCGGGGAGGACGTGGACGCCCTGACCGAGCGCATCGTCCGCGCCACGATTCCGCGGTGGGTCGCGGGCATCACGGGCCTCATCGCCGTTGGGTTCCTGGCCATGCTCACCCCACTCGCAGCACTCGTCCTCGCCATCGGCCTGCTGGTTGCGGGGGTGCTCGTCCCCCGCTTGGCAGCACGCGCGGAGCGGGCCTCCCTCGTCGCGGAGGCCAATGAGGCTTACGTCGCGGCAGTCGACCACGCGCTGTCAGCCGCCCCGACGCTGCGGGTGCGCGACCAGCTCGCGGGCGCCCTCGCCACGGCGGAGAGCGCCGAAGCCGAACTGCGGGCCCAGCGACGCCGCGGCCTGGGTTGGGCCGCCGGGGCCTCGGGTCTGCTGACTCTCACCAGCGCATTGACTGCGGCGGCCATCGCCGCACTAGCGGCCCTGGAGTACACGGGTTGGGCGGGTTCCGGCACGGCGGCGCATTCCCCGCAATGGCTGGTCGTCGTGGCGCTCTTCCCGCTCGCCGCCTTCGAGGCGGTATCCACCCTCCCGGAGGCCGCCCGCACTCGGGTTCGGGCCGAGCACTCCCTGGAACGTCTGCGCGCCCTCCCGGGATCCGAGGAGGCGGAGACCAGGGCCAAGGACGAGCCCGCAGCCTCAAAAAGCCTGCCACCTGCAGACATCGGTGCCACTGCCTCCACAGACGCCCTATCCGCCCCCGCGGCAGTGCGCGCCGAGCGCCTGACGGTGGGCTGGGACCATGACTTGGGAACCTACGACCTAGACGTCCCCGCTGGTGGGCGCGGCGTCGTCGTCGCGGCGTCGGGAACTGGGAAAACGACCCTGCTGATGACGCTGGCTGGCTTGCTGCCCGCCCGCGGCGGGACGTATTCGGCGCCCGGGGCCCGCTTCATCGCCGAGGACGAGCACATCTTCGCCACCACCGTGCGGGACAACCTCGCGGTGGGGGCGCCGCACGCCAGCGAGGCGGCGATGTGGGAGGTGCTGGACCAGCTCGGTTTGGGCGCGTGGGTTCGGGGCCTGCCGCGGGGGCTGGATACGGTGCTGGCCCGGGGCGCGGAGGATCTCTCTGGGGGTCAGCGCCGCCGGGTAATTCTGGCCCGCGCGCTGCTCACGGACGCGCCGATCCTGCTGCTGGATGAGCCGACGGAGCACCTCGACGACGCGGGCGCGGCAGAGGTGCTGCGCCTGCTCGGGTTCCCGCCGAGCGCGGATGCGGACGGGGCCGAAGCATTGGACGCTCCTGCCGTGGAACTACCGGGGACGCGCGCGGAAAGAACCATCATCATGGTCACACACCCTCGCTGATACGGCAGCGCACCAAGGCGATCCGAGCTACGACGCGCAAATTCAAGCGCCGAAGCCCTGCAGCGCGTCGCCGTCCAGCCGGTAGGTGTCCCAGCCGGACATCGGGTAGGCGCCGAAGGACTTATAGAACTGAATGCTCGGCTCGTTCCACTTCAGGACGGACCATTCCATGCGCTGATAGCCGCGGGCCACGCAGAGGTGCGCGAGCTGCTGGAGCAGCAACTTCCCGAGCCCGTTCTTGCGGTACTCGGGGCGGACGTAGAGATCCTCCAGGTAGATGCCGTGGGTGCATTCCCAGGTGGAGAAGTTGAGGAACCACAGCGCCATGCCGGCCAGGCGTGGCTCCTCGCCCGGCGCGACGTCCCTGTTCTCGACGCTGCTGCTCTCCGCGACGTCCCCGGCCTTGATGTCCCCGCCCTTGATGTCGCTGTCGAGCACCTCGACGACGTGCCCAAACACAGCGGGGTTCTCGCCGAAGAGGTGCTCGTGGAGTGCTTCCTCGGTCGCACGGACGGCATCCGGCTCCTCCTCATACTCCGCGAGGTCCTGGATGAGCTCCAGGATCTGGGGGATGTCGGCTGGGCGCGCCCGGCGGAGGCGGAAACCGTGCGGCGCTTCAAGGAGCAGGTCTGTGCTCGTGCTGCGTGGGTCAGAACTCATGCCCACATCTTAAAAGCCCCACCCCGAGCCCAGTTGTACACAAGAAAAAACCGGTGGCCACCTGTTGAAGGTGAACCACCGGTTCCTGCGACCTAGAGCCGCTATTGTGGGCGAAGGGGGACTTGAACCCCCACGTCCGTAAAGGACACTGGCACCTGAAGCCAGCGCGTCTGCCAATTCCGCCACTCGCCCGTGGCTTCATCCGCTCCAAGCTGTGATGCTCGGTTCGCATGGGTGCAAAGCGTGGGCTTAACGCCGGGTGCGTTTGCAACAAGAAGAAGCGTATCACGAGCTATAGATCACAACAAAATCACCGCGTGACCTGCACTGACCCGGCCCCCCTTGTTATCCCCGTATAATGGCCGTTCGACATGTGTACGTCTACCCCGTTGCGGCGGCGCGTTGTACAGCGCGACCTGCCCTTCACCACGAGCAAAACACCACGAGGCTAAAGCGATTCACCCATCGCGGCCTTTCTGGTTAGACGGCCTAGACGTCCAAGGAAGGAAAATATCGATGGATCTTTTCGGAAAATTTCGCAAACTGGATAGCGCACTGCAGCGGGGCCTGGATAACAGCTTCGCGCGGGTATTCGGTGGCGAAGTTGTCCCGACCGAGATCGACGAGATGCTGAAGCAGCAGGCCGAGGACTCCGTGATGGTGGATAGCGAGGGCAACCGGCTTGCCCCGAGC
This sequence comes from Corynebacterium sp., assembly GCF_030152825.1. Classification (GTDB taxonomy): domain Bacteria; phylum Actinomycetota; class Actinomycetes; order Mycobacteriales; family Mycobacteriaceae; genus Corynebacterium. Next base: position 1,037 of record NZ_JASLIP010000086.1, on the reverse strand, counting down.
TTCTTCATCGTCTCGATTTCCCAGCGTGATTACGACTCCCTGAAGGAGAGCCACCCCACGCTGGTCCGCGACCTTTCCGCCCGCCTGAGCCGTTTCATCCGCAACGAGGGATGGAAGACGAATAACCAGGTCACGGTCGATCTCCGGGTCGAGGAGGACCTGCACACGGGCCAGCTGAAGGCCGATTCCCGTTTCAAGATCCCCGAGAGCTACTCCCCCATCGAGGAGGAGAACGCAGGCGATGCTGCCGACGACGCCGCTGAATCTTCCGGCTCCGCTGCTTCTTCCTCCCTTCCGGACGAGGACGTCGCCCCCGGTGAGCGCGAGTGGCCGGAGGACCCCAGCCAGGTGCGTGAGGTCGAGGCCCAGGCTTACGACGCCGATAGTGATTCCTTCCCCGCGCAGACGGGGGCTGCGGGCGCAGGCCTGGGTTCGGTCGTCCGCCCGAGCCCGGGCACTGGCTACGGTGCAGAGCAGTCCGAGTCCAGCCACCCCGGCACGGCCCAGTCCCCCGCTCAGTCCGCCCAAGGCGAGCAGGGTAAGAGCGCCGAGGACGCTGGCTATTCCGCCGCTGAACAGGATGGACCGGCCGTCCAGGAGGACGCGGCCGCAGCGCCCGGGCAGGAACAGGACGGGGCCGTCGACCCGGAGCACAGCTACCCCGGAACCACGGTGATTACCCACGCGGCGAATGAGGAGGCCCCCGTCCGCGGTGGGACGGGCGAGCCCCGGCCGGAAGCCGAGCAGCTGACCGTCACCCTCACCCTGCGGGACGGCAGCGATCGCCGCTACGACCTGGTCGAAGGCAGCAACCTTATCGGCCGCGGCAAGACCGTCGACCTGCGCATCCCGGACACGGGTGTGTCCCGTCAGCACGCGGAGATCACCTGGGATGGTTACGACGCCGTCCTCACTGACCTGCAGTCCACGAACGGTACGTCCGTCAACGGCACGCCGATCGAGAATTGGCTGCTCGCCGACGGGGACGTCATCGCCGTGGGCCACTCCGAGATCGAGGTCCTCTTCCACCACTAGTG
>NZ_JASLIP010000056.1 GCF_030152825.1 Corynebacterium sp. | reverse complement strand
TTGCTAGGCTGGGCGCCATGACTTCCACCAGCACAAACACCGCACACGTAATCGTCCAAACCGACCCGAAGGACCCCAGCTCCCTCGACTGGCAAGCCATCGACAAGCCCCAGCCCGCCGAAGGCGAAGCCCTGGTTCGGATCCACTATGCCGGGCTCAACCGTGCCGACACCCTGCAGGCCCAGGGGCACTACCCGCCGCCAAAGGGCGTGACGGAGACGATTGGTTTGGAGGCCGCCGGCGTCGTCGAAAATCCGAACGGTGCTACGAAGCCGGACGGCACCCCGTGGCAGGAGGGCGAAGAGGTAGCCGTCCTGCTCAGCGGTGGCGGTTACGCCACGCACGCGGCCGTCCCTGCAGGTCAGCTGATGCCGATCCCGAAGGGCTACAGCCTCGCGGAGGCCGCCAGCGTCGTGGAGGTCGCGTGCACCGTGTGGTCGAATGTCGCGGATATCGCGGGGCTGAGTGAAGGCGAGCTCGCCCTATTCCACGGCGGTGGCGGGGGCATCGGCCTTTTCGCCACGCAGTACGCGCACGCCATCGGCGCGAAGGTCGCAGTGACCGCGGGCAGCCAGGCGAAGCTCGACGTGTGCCGCAGCTACGGCGCGGACACGCTGATCAACTACAAGGAGGAAGACTTCGCGGAGGTGCTGCGCGAGCTCGGCGGCGCGGACGTCATCCTCGACATCATCGGCGCGAAGTACCTGGACTCGAACGTGAAGGCTCTCGCGATGGACGGCCGCATGGTGATCATCGGCATGCAGGGCGGGGTGAAGGGCGAGCTCAACATCGGCCGCCTGCTCAGCAAGCGCGGCACGATCTCCGCGACGGGACTGCGTTACCGCGATGCGGAGGATAAGGCCCGCATCGTGCGCGGCACCCTCAACGAGATGTGGCCGCTGCTGGAGAGCGGGAAGATCAGCCACCACATTGACCGCACCGTCCCGATTCAGGACGCCGCCGCGGCGCACCAGGCACTGTTGGCGGGCGAGGTCACCGGCAAGGTCGTGTTCGAGGTCCCACAGGACTAGGGTTCCGCAGGACTGGGGGGTTTCGGAGCCAGTCCCTGGCCACCGCGAGGCGCGACCTGAGGTGGCCGGGGTTGAGCTGAGCCAAGCGCTGAGCCTAGAGGCTGGGCAGTCGGCGTTGCGCCGGGTGCGGGCGCGGGATTGACCTGGCTGGGAGCCTGAAGCGCCGGGTGCGGGGGCGAGTTGGCCACGGTCCCAGACCCGGCGCGATGAAGGCCGCGGCTAGCGCAGGCTCGCGACCGCGCGGAGCAGGCGATTCACATCGCCGACCGTGTTGTGCACGCTCAGGCCCACGCACACCGCTCCGGTGCTGGACTCGAAAACGCCCATCTGCTCCAGCAGCTCCGAGTCCCCCGGGGGAATCACGCTGGTGACCACACCCTGCGCGAACAAACGATCGTGCACCGCCTCCGCCGGCACCCCATCGATGAAGAAGCTCAAGCGCGGGATGCGCTCCACCGAGTCGTAGTCGAAGTGCTCCTCGTACTCCCCCTCCAGGCCGATGACGTGCGCCCCCGGCAGCCCGTGCAGCCCATCAACCGCCAGTCGGGCCAGGCCATGCACATAGTCCTCCGCCAGGGGAAGCCCGCCACGCAGCCGACGGCGACGCGTCCCACTCAGGGAGTTCCCCTCCTCATCGGACGCCAGGTCCGCCAGGTGATCCACCGCTGCGGAGACACCTCCGAGCAGACCCTCGCTCAATCCGCCCAACTCCAGCCACTCACGGGCGCGCTCCACCGACGGGTGCACCGCACCGCGCAGCGCGAGACCACCTGAGCCGGGGGCGACGTCCTTATGAGCGTCGAAACGAGCCGCCGAGCGGGCGCGGGACTGGCGCGGCGGGTGCGGGAATAGCTCTCCCATGAGCTCTACCGAACGGAAGACCAGCGCGCCGATCGACGGACCACCGATGGTCGCGACGTCCAAGGCCAGGACGTCCGCGTCCAGGTCAGCGACATCGATCACGTGGAACGGGGCGAGGGCGTTCGCGTCGACGACGAAGATGCCGTCCGACTTCGCGTGCACCGTGCGGCCGATCGCGGCGACGTCCGTGACTGTGCCGACGTGCTCATTCGCCGCGGCTACCGCGACGACCGCAGTCTCCGGGCTGATCAGCTCCGTGTACTGCCAGGCGGGGAGGACGCCCGTGGACAGGTCGGCCTCCGCCCAGCGGACGTCCGCGCCGTACAGGTCGGCGGCGCGCAGCCACGGGTCGATGTTCGCGCTGTCGTCGACGCGAGAGAGGACGACCTGGCGGCCCAGGCGCAGGCGGCGGGACAGGCTCTCCGCGAGCTGGTTGATCAGCTGCTTGCGGGAGCTGCCCAGGATCACATGCTCCGGGCGGGCGCCGACCAGGTCAGCGATCGCGACGCGGGCGGATTTGATGTGGCTTTCGCCGATGCGCGTGCCGGGGCTGGCGGCGCGGCTGTGCTCCCCGTGGGTTTCCTCAATCGGGGCGGCCAGCGGGGCTAAGCGGAAGGCGCGCGAGACCGCGCCAGAGACGCGCTCGGGTAGCTGCGGGTCCGTCGCCGCGTTCAGGTAGACCCAGCCGTCGGAAAGGGAGGTGTACAGACCACGCACCCTGGGGTTGTCGAACCGTGCGTTGTCGAGCAAGCCATCTCCCTTCCTGGAAAAACTGCTGGCGCCGGGATGGGCCCGGGGCGCCGACGGTACCGAAGTCTCTAGCGGCGCGGTGGCCCCGCAGGTGCTAGCGGCGCTGCGATACCGGGCAACGACGCCGAACGCTGGCACCTGGTGGAACCTGGCACTGGCGTCGTGAAAAACCCGCGAACGTTGGCGCCACCGTGAAACCCCAGGCCAACCGCATCAGCGACGACCCCAGGCTCCGTTACGCAAAAACAATACCAGCGCCACCTGACAACGTCCGACCCAGAAGCCGAGGGGATCCGGTCTGAACCCGAGAGCGGCCGTTCGGCCGCTACCGCGGGGGGCGGTTCGGCCACAACCTCGCGGCCGTTCCTCGGACTCACGGCCACCACAGCCGCGATTCCGCTGCGCACAAAGCGCAAACTGCAGCGTGACGCGGGTCGCAACAGAGGAGCCGCGGGACCCGACCCCGGCGCGCTTGAGCGACCGTGTCCGCACCTCCTACTAGAATACGTTAGTCATGACAGACCTCAGCAGGATCACCGCAACCCACGACGGCGACATCCCAGCCTCGCGCTCGCAAACCTTCGCCGCCGCCTGGGACGATCTCACACGGGGATTCCAGCAGCGTGAACTCTGGCTCGCTCTCGGCTGGCAGGACATCAAGCAGCGCTACCGGCGCTCCGTCCTGGGCCCACTGTGGATCACCATCGCCACCGGCGTGATGGCCGCCGCCCTGGGCCTGCTGTACTCCCAGCTCTTCGGCATCGACGTGGCCGTCTTCCTGCCGCACGTGGCCGTCGGCCTCATCATGTGGGGCTTCATCGCCGGCTGCATCAAGGAGGGCGCGGAGGTCTTCATCTCCAACGAAGGCCTGATCAAGCAGCTGCCCTCCGCGCTATCCGTGCACGTCTACCGGCTCGTGTGGCGGCAGTTCCTCTTCCTGCTGCACAACCTCGTGATCTGGCTGGCGCTGCTCGCGATCTTCCGCATCCCGGTCGGGTGGGAAGTGCTGCTGGCGGTCCCGGGGCTCGCACTGCTCATCATCAACGGTGTGTGGGTGACCATGTTCTTCGGTATCGTCGCGACCCGTTTCCGCGACGTCGCCCCGTTGCTCGAATCCCTAGTCCAGCTGGCCTTTTATATGACGCCAATCGTGTGGACCGCACAAACCCTCACCGATCAGGGTGGCGCGGTCGCCGAGCGGGCAGCACTGGCCAAGCTCAACCCGCTGTACCACTACCTGGAGATCGTGCGCGGGCCGATGATCAACGTGCCGGTCGAGGCGTCCTCCTGGTACATCGTTATCGCCATGACCGTGGTGGGTCTCGGCCTTGCCCTGCTAGCCATGCGGAAGTGGCGCTTCCGTGTTAGCTACTGGGTGTAACAAGGCGAACGGGTTGGCGTCCTAAAGAAAAGAAAGAACAAGCATGAACCAGCAAGTCAGCATCGACACCTACAACGCCTGCGTGGATTTCCCGATCTTCGACGCGAAGACCAGGTCGCTGAAGCACACGTTCCTGGGCGCGACGGGCGGCGCGATCGGGCGGAACGAGTCCAACACCGTGATGGTGGAGGCGCTGAAGAACATCAACCTGCACCTGCAGGACGGCGACCGCGTGGGGCTGGTCGGGCACAACGGTGCGGGTAAGTCCACGTTGCTGCGGCTGCTGTCCGGGATTTACGAGCCGACGCGCGGGTCCGCCGTGGTGCGCGGGCGGGTGGCGCCGGTGTTCGACCTGGGTGTGGGCATGGACCCGGAGATCTCCGGCTACGAGAACATCATTATCCGCGGGCTGTTCCTGGGACAGACGCGCAAGGCGATGAACCGGAAGATGGATGAGATCGCCGAGTTCTCCGAGCTGGGGGATTACCTCGCGATGCCGCTGCGCACGTACTCCACCGGTATGCGGATTCGTTTGGCGTTGGGCGTTGTGACCAGCATCGATCCGGAGATTCTGCTGCTCGACGAAGGCATCGGTGCCGTGGACGCGGCGTTCATGGCGAAGGCGCGGTCGCGTCTGGTTGAGATGGTGAAGCGCTCGGGCATCCTGGTGTTCGCTTCGCACTCCAATGAGTTCCTGGCGCAGCTGTGCGATAGCGCGTTGTGGATTGACCATGGTGAGATTCGGCAGGCCGGCGCGGTGGACGAGGTCGTGGAGGCCTACGAGGGGCCGGAGGCTGGGCAGCACGTGCGCAACGTCCTGCGCGACTTGGGCCGGTAGCCGGGCCGGGGGTTTCTTCGGGGTTACGGGGGGACGGCGCTGGGCTGAGGTTACGGGGGCTCGGAGGCTGGCGCTGGTACGTAACCGGTTTTGGGCTGTCTTGGGGAAAACTCCGGTTTTGGGCTGTGCCGTGCCACAAAACCAGCAAAACCCGACACGCTACGGCCCAAAACGGGGCCGATTAGCCCGTTCCAGGAACCAAACGCCTCGCCGGATTGTCTAAGAAACTAAGAAACCGACAACAATTCACGTCGGGCAGGCCGGCATTCAGGGGTTATCTGGGGATATCACTGAGGGGATACCGCTGATCGACTTCGCTGACGCTGGTGTAGGTGGGATCCGCCGGGGACGACGGGAGCTCCCGGAAAGGGCTCCGGCGCTCACCGCAAGAGATAGCCGCACTCCTCGGCGGACTGCCCGGCAAAAGAAACGGGGGAGCCAATGCTATTGCCGAGCAATTTCACGAACCGCACGTATCAGGAGGTGCCGCGCACCTGGCGGCAGCTGCAAGACCGTGGAGTTACCCGCACCATGCTCCATCGATACTTCGAGCCGTGCACCTTTAAGACTTGGCTCGCGAAGCCACCGGAAATTCTTCGCGCTCTGGAACTGGCCCAAACCGCGAAGCAACGAGCTGCGATTCTCGAGCGCCACGCCAGCCGTCCTGCGTTGGAGTTTCCGCACGATACTCGAGTTCGAGGGCATTTCATGGCTCACCCATCCTGGATCGCAGGCGGGATCTCTGCCCTAGCAATGCAGGGTTTTCCGTACTTCCACGAGGGACAGCCGGCCCATATGATCACACCGAGCTCGCGAAAGAGCACACAGCACCCGAGGCAAGCTCGACGAAGCACGGTGAAAGTGACGTTCGAGCCCATCCTTCGTCACGACGCGCTCCTGCCGGACCTCCCCCTTGCTCCGCTATCGATCGCAGCCAGTCAGTTCCTGACAAGCATCTGCCAGCAAAAGCACACCTGGTACAGCGCTCGACTTCCCTGCATCAAGCCCGTCCACCTTCGGATCATTCAGGGTGCCGACGCCCTGTGCACCTTCACAAAGCTCACCCCAGCTGAGCTTCTGGCTCAGGTCAACAATGTACTCCCTGTCTCCCGTGAGGTGCATCGGGTGGTGCTCAAACACGGTGTGCTCGGCGCTGACTCGCCGCCCGAGACGTGGATGCGCCTGCTCCTCAAGCCCCTGTTGCCGGATCTGGAGGTTCAGGTACGAATTTCGGACTCAGACGGGCCCGTAGCGACTGCTGATCTGGGATCTTGGGAAACCGGGCTCATGATTTTCTATGACGGCGCGTATCATTCGGCAGCTGAGCAGCGCGAATGGGACACCGAAGTGAATACGCGCCTGACCGCCCTCGGCCTCATCCCGTTGAGGCTGAGCGCCTTAAGCATGCGCAGTCCGGAACAAGTGTTGGAGCGAGTGCGCACCATCATCCGCCACAAGCGACGTGGCTGAGATTCTCGAGCTGGTTTTGGGCCGTGCCGTGCCATAAAAC